>JADFMM010000236.1 GCA_022563885.1 Planctomycetota bacterium
TCGTCGTGGTCGAACCGACATGGATCTTCACATCGTTCGAGCCGGTGGACAGGCGCTCTTCATTCAACATGGCAATGCCGTTGAACTTGGTGGCGCCGGCGATGCGTTCGATTTCGTTCGCCATCTCGGCAAATTCGGCATCCATAATCGTTCTTTGGGCGGAAGAATAGGAACCGGTCGCCGCTTGCTCGGCCAGTTCTTTCATTCGCACCAAGTTCTCGTCCATGATGCCCATGGCAGCTTCCATGGTCTGTAACATGCTGATCCCATCCTGGGCGTTTCGTGCTCCCTGCTTGAGCACTGCGATGTCCGCTCGAAGCAGTTCGCGCACAGCCAGGCCTGCCGCATCATCCTTGGCAGAGTTAATCCTGAGGCCGGATGAGAGCCTTTCCACACTCTCGGCCAAGGCGTTGTAGGCCTTGCCTAGGTGCCGGGCGGCGGTTACCGCCATGATGTTGCTTCTGATTACTAGTGCCATCTCATTGACTCCTTGTGTGTAGTGCTCACTTCTTTCACCGTGGCGTCTTCTGTTCTTGCCCTGATTGAGCGTCGTCCTTTAGATGCGCCGCATTCTGTTTGATGCCTTCCGTGTATTACCAAGACTTATCGGTTAAAGTTAGGTAAACATTATATTCATAATAATGTTAAATTAGGAAAATTGGTAAGGGCCGGTAATCGTTCTCAACTCCATTGGATTTGACGGTTTCTTGCTCAAGAAAAGTTTTGGATATTCCAAATTCAACTCAGGTTTTTGCCCAGGCTGGAACGAAATCTATAGAGATAAACCGAAAAAACATTTGGCTTTGTCTGAAAACTTGCTAGGGCTTCCGGGTTCGATCGCCTGGAAGCCCAAGACCATGAACTCCAGGCGTGAACCGTGAGCGACGAACCACCGGCCGTAGCCCTTTATCACCAGGCCCGGGCCGCCCTTGACCGGGGCGATGCTCACCACGCGCTGGGCCTGCTGCGGGGGGCGATCCGATTAGCGCCCCATGTCCCTCAATGTTTTCTCATGCTCGGCCTCATCCATGAACGGCTGAACCGGGTCGAGGACGCCATGAAGGCCTACGGAGAGGCCATTTGCCTGGATCCCGACAGTGTCGAGGCCCTGGATCGCTACAAACGCTGCATCGAGCAGATTCCCGGTCGTGCCGAGGCCTACAACCATCTGGGCATCGCCTTGGCCGACGCCCACAGAGCCAACCCGGCCGACGCGTGTTTTCAGAGGGCGATCGAACTGGCGCCGGACTATGCCATCGCCTGCAACAATCGTGGCCTCCTTGCCAAGTCAATGGGGCGCTATGCCGACGCGATCGCCTACTACCGCAGAGCGATCGAGCTGAATCCGGACTATGCCAACGCTCGTTGGAATCTTGCCTTGACACTGCTCTTGACGGGCCGGTTCCTGGAGGGCTGGGAAGCGTTCAAGTGGCGCCGCAGGGCCAAACTGGACGCCATTCTCGCGTCGCAACGACAGGCGCCGCCCACCTGGGACGGGGCTCCCTTCCGGCATCAGCGTCTGCTCATCCGCTACGAACAGGGCCTCGGCGACAATGTGCAGTTCATTCGCTACCTCCCCATGGTCAAGCGACTCGGTGGCTCGGTGATCGTCGAGACCCTGGGGCCGTTGATGGGGCTCTTCCGACAGATAGGGGAGATCGATGAGCTGGTCGAGGCGTCCCCGGACGGCCGGCCCTCGGTGGAATTCGATCTCTTCGCCTTCGCCATGGACCTGCCGGGCATTTTCAAGACCACGCTGCCCACTATTCCCGCGGACGTTCCCTACCTCTATGCAGACATCCAGACCACGCTCCATTGGCAACAGAGGGTGACCGAACCCGGACTAAAGGTCGGCATCGTCTGGGCAGGCTCTCCCCAGCACAGCAACGATCGGGAACGTTCCTGCCCACTCGCCTATTTTTCCGCCCTCGCCCGTGTCCCCGGGGTGACCCTCATCTCCTTGCAGAAAGGGCAGGCGGCGGCGCTGTGCAAGGCTTCCTTTCCGATTCGTGACCTCTCAGCCGAACTTCATGACTTGGCAGAGACCGCCGGCGTGATGGCCTGTCTGGATCTCGTCATCTCGGTCGATACGGCCTGCCTTCATCTGGCAGGCGCGTTGGGTCGACCCGTTTGGGCCCTGCTGCCCGCGGTTCCCGATTGGCGCTGGCTCACAGACCGCAGGGATACACCCTGGTACCCCACCATGAGACTCTTCCGACAGCCCAAGCCGGGGGATTGGGAGTCTGTTTTCGCCAGGATCGTCCTGGAAATAGAGGATTTAGTCCAAAAAAGGCCAAGCTCATAGCGCTTGAAGGACGATCATTAATGGTAGGCTCTGTCTGAGGGCCTGAACTATTATGGTCTTATTTAGGAAGGCGCCTAGGACGCATGGTCGTGCACGTCTTCCGCAGCTGATCCCTAGCCGCGAGTCCCGGGGCCCAACTATGGTCGATACAGCAGATGTAGCCCTTCAGTACCACCAACAGGAATTGTATGCAGAAGCAGCGGAGGCCTATGCCCAGGCCATCGACCATGATCCGGCCCAGCCTGAACTGCTGTTTAACCGGGCCGCCGCCCTCTCTGCCCTGGGACAGCGCGAGCAGGCGATCCATTGCCTACGGGGAGCCGTCGATCTCAGACCCGACTACGCCGAAGCCTTTTACAATCTGGGCAACCTGCAGAAGCAGACAGGGCAGTTTGACCAGGCAAGGCTGTCCTACGAGCAGGCCATTCGTTGCAGACCGACTCTGTTCGCAGCCCATTACAATCTGGCCAATTTGCTCCGTGACCAGGAGGAACACGGCCTCGCTGTGGGGCAGTACCGAGATGCCCTCGCAATAGACCCTCGGCACGTCAACGCCTGGATCCAACTGGGAAAGACCTTGAGAAAGCAGGGTCGCGCCGATCAGGCGCTTCAATGCTGCGAAGAGGCCCTGCTGGTCAATCCTGACAGTCCGGAGCTTCACTCCCAGCTAGGCATGGCGCAGGCAGATCGGGGCGACTACGATGCAGCCCATGTCTCGCTGCGACAGGCACTCAGGCGAACATCCCGGCCGGCCGGCGTCCATTGCAACCTCGGTGCCCTGTACACCCTGGAAGGTCGCTACGCCGAGGCCATCGATCAGTATGAACGGGCCCTGGACCTGGACCGCAACCACGCCATGGCCCGCTGGAACCGGGCCCTGCTGCTCTTGCAAAGAGGAGACTTTCGTGAAGGATGGCAGCAGTACCAGTGGCGCCACAACACATCGCTGATGGCAATGGCCTACGAGCCCCGCCACCACGGGCCCACGTGGACCGGTCTGCCCTATAGGGGTCAGCGGCTCATGGTTCACTACGAACAGGGCTACGGCGACTTGTTTCAGTTCGCCCGCTACCTCCCCTGGGCGAAGACGCTGGGTGGGACACTCCTCTTCGAGGTCCCGGCGTCCACGGCAGGTCTTTTCGAGACCTGGTCGTGCATCGACACGCTCACCGTCGGTTCACCGAAACTGAGAGTCGCGCCGAGCTTCGACATGCAGTGCTCTCTGCTGGATCTCCCTCATCTGGCGCGCACGACACTGGACACGATTCCCGGCCAGACGCCCTATCTCCACGCGTCACCGGAGTTGATCAGGCAGTGGTCGTGCCGATTCACGGAGCCTGGATTCCGCGTCGGTGTGGTCTGGGGCGGCAGCCCGGTCGGAGCCAATCGGCTGTCCACACTCAAACTGAACGCCTGCCGCTTGGCGGACCTGGGCGAACTGACGAAGATCCCCTCCATCCGACTCTACGGTCTACAGAAGGGCCCGGCGGCGCAAGAGGTGGACGACCACCCGCATACGATACTGTTGCGAAACCTAGGCCCTGAGCTTCACACCTACATGGACACCGCGGCGGCGATCGCCAACCTGGACCTGATCCTGTCGGTTGACACCTCCGTCGCCCATCTGGCCGCAGCAATGGGTAAACCCACCTGGGTGCTGCTACGCCACGAGTCGGAATGGCGTTGGCTGCTCGATCGCGCCGACAGTCCCTGGTATCCAACGATGCGCCTCTTTCGCCAAGCGAAAGGTGAGGGCTGGGCCCCAGTGATCAGACGTGTGTGTGACCGACTTAAGGACGCATCGCGTCCGGCGGGCGGGGAAAGTTAAAACCTGATGTCCGTCGTTGACACCATGATAGAATCGGCAGTGGGCAACCACAAGGCGGGGCGTACCCAACGTGCCGAAGAACTCTACCAGCGGATCCTCGTCCATGACCCGCGCAACGTCCGAGTGCTGCACAATCTGAGCGTGATCTGTCACCAGGGCTCCAAGACCGAGCAAGCCATCGAGTGGCTCCGAGAGGCCATTGATGCCGACAGTTCCATTGCCCAACTCTACAACACACTGGGCGTCCTGTTGGAGGCCAATGGTCAGGCCGATTTGGCGGTGGAGGCACACCAACGGGCCATCTCCCTACAGGCAGACTACCTGGAGGCCTACTACGGTCTGGCGGTCGTGTTACAGGCTCAGGGCCGCTCTGAAGAGGCGATTGAGGCGTGCCGGACGGGACTGACGGTGGACGTCGACTGCGCCAAGCTCTATGGCACCTTGGCCTATTGCCAGCAGGCCGTCGGACAAGATGAAGAGGCCTATCGCAATTTTCAGCAGGCCCTGATGTTGGATCCGGACCAGGTGGAGACCTGCAATCAGTTTGGGGTCATGTTGGCAAACCAAGATCGGCACGAGGATGCCATCCGCCACTACGACCTGGCGCTGCGGCGGGCGCCGGACCACGCAGAGGCGTACAACAACGCCGGGATCAGCCATCGAGCCTTGGGCGACCGTGCTCAGGCCCGCCACCACTACGAAAAGGCCATCGCTTTGGATCCCGAGTTTGCCGAGCCCCACTACAACCTTGCCCATGTGCTCATGGAAGAGGACCATTTGCGCCAGGCGGCCCGGCACTGCCAGCAGGCCGTTACACTCAAACCGGATTATGCGCCGGCCTACGATCGCCTCGGGCTCATTTTTCGCCAACTGGGAGATCCGGACAGCGCCGTCGAATACCACATGGAGGCGATTCGACTGGCGCCCACGCAGGCCGAATCGTTTAACAACTTGGCGATTGCCCTGAAAAACCTGGACCACGTCGAGGATGCCCTCGAACTCTACCAACGCTCCATCGAACTGCAACCCGACCATCCTCAGGCGTACTACAACGTTGCCAACATCTACAAGGAGAAGGGCCAGTGCGAGCGAGCTATTCAGCTCTATCTGCGGGCCCTCTGGATTGATCCCGACTACGCCGACGCCCACTGGAATCTCGCCCTGACCTATCTACTCGATGGCCAGTTCCAAAAGGGATGGGACCAATACCATTGGCGCTATCGGGCCCTGCCTGCCGGCTCGCTCTACCCACACCGCTACCAGAAACCCAAATGGGATGGCCAAGCCCTGCAGGGAAAACGCCTTCTGATCCACTGCGAGCAGGGATTGGGCGATACGATCCAATTCGCCCGCTACCTGCCAATCCTGAAGTCCATGGGAGGCACCCTGCTCTTCGAAACCTGGCACCCCCTGCTGCGCTTGATGGGGTCTGTCAAAGGCGTCGATCAGCTACTGGAGACCGGGGCAGAGAAGACGCCTGAGGAACAGTTTGACCTCTGGGCCTCCATCATGGATCTGCCGGCACTGCTCAGGACAGATCTGGACACCCTGCCCCTTGAGGTCCCCTACTTGACGCCGGATCCCGAGGGCGTGCAACAGTGGGGTCAGCGCATCGAGGGCGCAGGCTACAAAGTGGGGATCGTGTGGGCCGGCGCGCCTACCCATGGCAACGACCACAACCGTTCCTGTCACCTGCGCTCATTTCGGGAGCTGGCGAAGCTCGACGCGATCCAGTTGTACAGCCTTCAGCGCGGGCCGGCCATGGAACAAATCCGTGAACTGGGCGAAGACATTGAGGTGACACCCATCGGTCACCTGTTCAAGGACCTGATGGACACCGCATGCGCGATGGAGCACCTGGATCTGATCATCAGCGTCGATACGGCCGTAGCGCATCTGGCCGGGGCACTGGGCAAGCCGGTCTGGACGCTGCTTCCCTATGCGCCGGACTGGCGCTGGATGCTCGACCGGTCGGAGTGCCCCTGGTATCCCACCATGCGGCTCTTTCGACAGCCACGCCCTGCGGCCTGGCAGGCGCTGTTTTCCGAGCTACTCAAACACCTCAAGCAGACCCTGGGTCACGCCTCGGTCTCTGTCCCCAGAAAAGTGACACCATGATACCGGTTCTCATTCCCCACTATCAAAAGGTTGAGCAGCTCAGTCGCTGTGTCCTCTGTCTGGAAGAACAATCGCTTCCCGTTGAAATCTTTATCCGTGACAACAATCACGACAACGTCTACTTCACAGCCGCCATCAATGAGGGCATCGGCAAGTACCTGCATCAAGATTGCCGCTACATGATCGCCCTCAATCAGGACATGTATCTGGAACCTCAGGCCGTACAGGAAATGGTCTCCTTTATGGATCGTCACCCCCGATGCGGCATCGGGGCTCCGCTGCAATTGCGCGGTCAGGATCGGGATTACTGTCTCTGCGCCGGTGGACTACGGGCATTCCCCTTCGGTGCCCACACGCATGGACCCTTGAGCAGCTTCACCAGGGATGAGCAGATCCATTGGGCCAATGGCGCCTGCATGATTCTCCGCAAAGAGATGATTCACGAGATCGGACTGCTGGACAAGAATTTTGTCTTTATTGGCAGTGACAGCGACTACAGTTTTACCGCAAGGGCCCGGGGATGGGAGGTATGGCGGATTGTGCGGGCCCGCGGCGTGCACGAACATGGGGCCTCGGGTGTCTCCCACAACCCTGAGATTGAACTGTTGAAAGTCAACGACATGCTCTATTTCGGTCGCAAGTGGTTGACAGGCCAAACCTACCACCATCTGGCCTGCCAGGGCAGCCAATCCACACCCGAGGCGATTGCCCAAGTGATGGAGCAACTGGAGCACAGCAGGGACCACGCCATCGCCGCCGTGGAGGCCGGCAGACAACATGTAAAGCATGAGATCGTGTAGGGGCGGCTCCCGAGAAACGACGCTCGTTGTCGTCATCGTAACCGCAATCGTAACAGCGAATGGAATTGATAAAGACCACGATTACGACCACGATTACCGCTTCGCTGACCACGACAACGACGTCAAGGACCAGGGATAAAACCGACACCCATGGATGAACTGATAAAAACGCTCAGAGCCGCGATCCGACTGCACCAACGGGGAGAATTCTCCCAGGCGGAAGACCTCTATCGGGAAGTCTTGGAGCAGGATCCCCACCAGTCCCTCGCACTTCACTCGCTAGGACTGATCGCCTACAAGCAGGAGCGTTTCGACGATGCGGAAGAATTCGTGTCCCAAGCCATCGAATCGGATCCGACGACGCCCCACCTGCACAACTCCCTGGGTGTCATCCGCGAAGCCTTGGACCAACCGGACCAAGCCGTGCGCGCCTACCACGAGGCCCTGCGTTTGCAGCCAAACTACACGGATGCCCACAAAAACCTGGCCATTGCCTATCGGAGCCTTCAGGAGTACGACCAGGCGATCCTATCTTTTCAGGCTGCTTTGGCAATCAACGCCAAGGATGTGGACTGTCACTTCTTCCTCGCAGATCTGCTCAACGACCGTGACCGGTATGCGGAGAGCGTTTTTCACTATCGGCAGGCCATCTCGCTGGATCCCGCCCTGGCGCCTGCTCACAACAACCTGGCGATCGCCCTCAAACTTCAACACCGCTACACAGAGGCCCGCAGCGCCCAGGAAAAGGCCCTGCAACTGAAACCCGACAGCGTCAACTTTCACATCAACCTCGCCAGCATCTTACAGGCCGAGGGAAAACTCGAAGAGGCGATCACCACCTGCAAAAAAGTCATTGAGCTGTCACCCAAGCATCCCGTTCACCACTATAACCTAGCCTGCGTTCAACGCGACCAGGGACTCCTCCCAGAGGCTATCGCCAACAACGACAGGGCAGTGGAACTCGACTCGCAATTCGCAGAGGCGCACTGGAACCAGGCAATTTGTCACCTGCTCGGGGGCCAGTTCGAAAAGGGGTGGCAGGAGTTTCAGTGGCGGCGACAGGTGCCCCACCAGTACCAATACCCCCACCACCATAGCCAGCCCCTTTGGGAGGGTGGCCCCTTTACCGGTCGACTGTTTCTGCACTGCGAGCAGGGTATGGGAGACGCGATACAGTTCGTGCGCTATGTCCCCCGGATCAAGGAAGTGGGAGGACATGTCATACTCGGCGTTTGGGAACCCCTAGCCGCACTGCTGGGCAACTTCCCCGGAGTCGATGAATTGCTTTCCCTTTCCTGGCATACGGCACCCGACGTGGTGTGCGATCTACAGTGCTCGCTCTTGGATCTGCCCGGAATCTTCGGCACCACGGCCAACCACAACCTACCCAGCGACGCCTACCTCGTGCCCGATGCCAAGCGGGCAGAGCGGATCAAAAGGCACATCATGGGTCCAGGCTACAAAATCGGGATTGCCTGGCAGGGGAGCCCCCGACATGCCAATGACCGCAACCGTTCTACTCAACTGGCGACGCTGGAACCTCTAGCCCGCCTGAGGGGCGTATCCGTGTACAGTCTGCAGACCGATGCCCAAGACATGCGTCTGTCCAAGACCATGACTGATCTGGGCATCACGGATCTGAGCGACCAACTGACCGACTTTGCCGACACCGCGGCCGTCGTTGCCAGCCTGGATTTGATCATCACCGTCGATACCGCCCTACTGCACCTGGCAGCCGCCATGGGCAAAAAGACCTGGGGCCTGCTGCCCTACAGCCCCGATTGGCGCTGGATGCTCGACCGGGAGGACAGCCCCTGGTATCCGACTCTCAAGCTCTTCCGACAGACGGCACCCGGCGACTGGCAAGGCGTCATCGAGCGCGTGGTGCAGGAACTAAAGACAGAGGAAGGCGTGAAGTGACATTGTGGCTAGTGACTAGTGGCTAGTGGCTAGTGACAGAGATTTCTGTTCAATCTCCCGCGGTACACCGCCAGTAGCAACAACGCATTCGCGATCAGGAGGTATACCTGAAAAGCGGCATTCTCTACGTTCCACTCAGGAATCGAAGGGATGACCAGCAAGACGCTCAGAAAACCGGCAAAGTAAGTGATACCCGTCTCGGTTTCCGGGTGCCGCCACGCCTTATGCAAGGTGGGGAGACAGTAAGGTCTGATAACTTGGTAGATATTTGGCTATTCTATACGATTGGCTTGAAATCTAGCACCTTGAAAGGGATGGTGTTCGGGGGCTACTGCAGAGGAAGCTGACCAAGTACTTGCCAAAGGCTAATCAATGATTGGGCTCTGGCCGCATTGACCTTCCCATCGACCCT
>JADFMM010000237.1 GCA_022563885.1 Planctomycetota bacterium
ATCAACATCGACGAACTGCGTCGCACCCCCAACAGACGACCCTCCTGGCGTCAACTGTGCGGACGAGACACTCGAAAACCCCGTCACCAAGATGAGTCCCGTCACCATCATGATGATGAAAAACAGTGAAATGCTCTTCTTGCTCTTACCCATTTCTTTTACCTCCATTGTAAGGTCCCGACTCACACGTGTCAGTGAGTAGGCCTTAGGAAAGGCCTCGACGTAATCCTTTCCTACAGAACCTCCATGTTCCGTATTACTTTACTTAACGAACTTCTTAGTACTTACCAGCCTCGGGTACGTCCGTCAAGTCAATTCTCGAAAATTGTCTTGATGGGTGAGCAGCATCAAAGTATATTGCGCCGGTAGATGACGCTGAACGCTGGCGCGTGAATTTGCCAAAGCCTGTGTTTTCCGCTATCTAGATGCTTGAAGTGTGATTCTCGGAGGAGTTGCACTGCGTGGGTCGATTAGACACTGGAGGTCGTGATGAATGAGATGGATATGCGGGCACCGAGGATGAGTCAATCGCCCGCAGCGGCGTCGTGGGGTGGGGATACGATACCTGACAGTCTTCTCACCATGGCATGGCGAGGACGATGGATCATTCTGGTGGCGACGCTCGTCGGCTTGGGTTTTGGCATTTATCGCCTGCGGACAATCGTGCCGCAGTATGATAGCACATCCCGGATCTACATCGAAAAGACCGGTCCAAGAATCATGGAGGGAATGGATGCGGGAATGGGCATCGGTTCTGGCAGCAACCTCCATACGCAAGCAGAACTCATGAGGTCGAGGCCCATTCTGGCTCTCTGCCTCGAGTCTCCCGAAGTTCGTGGGCTAAATTCGCTCGCAAAGGCTGACAACCCTATTGGGATCCTGAGACATGGTCTGCGAACGAGCATTGGCAAGCTTGATGGCATTCTCAGCGTTACCTATCGATCACCCTATCCCACCGAAGCAGCAACCATCTGCAATGCGGTTGTGGAGGCCTTTGTCACCTTCCATTCGAAGACGCGACGCAACACTGCAGCAGAGGTGTTGAGGATTCTTCAAGGCGAGAAGGAAAAGCGGAGCAAAGAGCTTTCGGAGGAACTCAGAGCGATGATGGCATACAAGCAGAACCACGAGGGTTTGGCGTTTGAAACGACCTCCGGGAACATGATCCTGAGCAAGCTCCAGCAACTTTCCGGTGAGTTGACCCGTGCGCAGTTGACGACATTAGACGCCAAGGCTTTTTACGAAACAGTGAAAATCATGAAGGATGATCCCGACCGTCTGAGACTCTTCGTGGAAACTCAAAGACCTGGGGGAATGGCAAGGGGTGCCGAGGGCAAACATTCCCCACTCAGCGGCAGGCTTCTACAGCTGGAGGCAAAACGTTTCGATCTTCATATGGCACGATACAAGGACGAGCATCCTGATGTTATGATTCTCGATGCGGAAATGGAGAGGATAGCGGCCGAAATCGAGACGCTGGGTGAGGGCTATGTTGCCAATCAGCTCGCCGTCGTCGATCAGCATTATATCATAGTTGCCCAGAGGGAAATACAGCTGGAGAGTTACTTCAACGAACAGCGAAAGAAGGCGGTCGAGCTGACCAAGCACCTCGCAGACTATAGAATCCTCGAATCTGATTGGCAGCAGACGAAGGTGCTCTGCGAGATTCTCGATGGACGAATGAGAGAGATCCACATTACGGATGATGTGGGTGTCATGAACATCAGCATATTAGAGGTGGCGCGTCCAGCGAAGAGCCCCTGCGAGCCGCGCCCCGTATGGGAGATACAGAAGGCGACGCTTATGGGAATCATGGCTGGATTTGCGCTGGCATTTTTAAGGAGCAGTCTGGATCAGACGATTCGCAGCACGAAAGAGATCTCTGCCTTGGCAGGGTCGCCCCTCCTGGGAACCATCCCGTCTATGCCCAAGAAAGAGGCCCTGGTCGCGAGAGCGAGAAAAGTGCAGCTTGATTCGGAGTCTCACACAGCAGAAGCCTACAGGTCCGTGAGAACCGCCATCTTCTTTAGCAAGCCTGCCGAGAAGGCGAAGATTGTCCAGGTGACCTCCGCAATCCCTGGCGAGGGAAAGAGTACGCTCGTCTCGAACTTGGCCATCGCCATGGCTGACAGCGGTCAAAGGGTGCTCGTCCTCGATGCCGACTTGCGAAGGGCCATCCAGCATCGGCAGTTTGAACTGGATCGAGCGCCAGGGCTCGTGACGGTGCTGGCAAATATGACCAAGCTGCAGGACGCGATTGTCAAGACGCCCATCCAGGGCTTGGACGTCTTGACGGCCGGACCTGAAGCGACCAATCCCTCGGAGCTGCTCGGTAGCGATGAATTCGCAGAGTGTCTCCGCAACTTGTCCGACCACTATGATCGCATTCTCGTCGATTCGCCGCCCGTTGTCCCGGTGACTGACGGATGTGTTTTGGCTGCCGTATGTGATGTGACCGTGCTCGTCGTTAATCCGAAGAGAACCTCGCGGAAAATGGTGCAGACCGCGCGGGATGCCCTATTGGGCGTTGGTGGCACCATTCTCGGTGTCGTTGCCAATGATGTTTCTGCAAAGAAGGGGAAATATGGTATGGCTACGGCTATGGCTATGGCTATATCTACTCGAGCAAAGCTAAGAAAAGTGAGCAAAACGGCAATGGAAAGAGTGCGCCCTCCATAAAACTGCCACCTAAGGCAACCGAACCGAGAGCTTTTCCGTTCAAGAAGCCATTGCCTCGCGAGTGAGAACATGTAACGTCACCAGGAGCCTGTCGGAGAATTCCGTCGTCGGCCCGAGCGCGAGCAGTTTTTTCGCCTGGCACAGACGGCGAAGCAGGCGATGTTGGTTGTTCAGTCGATGCAGCTGGGCGCCGCCAGGCGGAAGAAGGGCCGGTCGAAGCCAGATCGAATCCTCCGACTGGCTCCTAAAAACAGAAAAGTCGCCAAGGGACAGGCGCAAGAAGGGAGCGTCGCCGATTGCCAGGACCATGGAGTAGAAACAGAAACCTCCAATGCCACGAGGCGGTGGCTCGCATCAATCATGGATGCTTCGTAGACATACACTGCCACTGCTTGCCTGGTGTCGATGATGGTCCCCAGACGATGGACGAGTCTGTGGAGCTCTGCCGAGCCCTGGTCCGGGATGGAGTGAAAACGGTCACAGCAACCCCGCACCAGTTGGGTCCGTGGACCACCCCGCTGGACGGCCCCGCGACAAGAGATGCGGTCGCCGGTTTAAACTCGGAATTGGAGGCGAGAGACGTAGGTATCGAGGTATTGAGCGGGTGTGAAATCAGAGTGGACGTCAACATCCCTGAATTGCTCAGAGCAGACAGATTGATGACCATGGCTGACAACCACGAGTTTGTTCTACTTGAACTGCCCTTTGATTCTTTTATCGACATTAGCTCCCTGATCGCGGAATTGTCGGAAATGGCCATACAATCGGTCATCGCCCACCCGGAGCGCAATGCCGGCATCAGGGGCAATCCCCGCCTTGTTCACAATTGGAAGGATTGGGATCCCACCTTTCAGATAACCGCGACAAGCCTGGCGGGTGGTTTTGGCAGACAGGTTGAACGGACGGCTTGGAGGCTGTTGGACATGCCGATTAAAGCAGTTGTGGCAACGGATGCACACAACGCATCGTCACGGTTTCCTGAGCTCAGCAAGGCGTTCGACCTACTCGTAAGACGCCAGGGCCCCGTCAGGGCGAGAGACCTCTGCGTGGATGGACCTCTCGAGCTGATTGGCCGTGCAGGATCACTGAAGGGAAGCGTGCCGTCGAGCCAAATGGATTTCTAAGATTCACCCTAAGGGACCGGACCCAGTGAAACGTCCTCGGGCAAAAACGAAGTGGAAAAGGCTTACAGGCGATTAGAACAGAGCCTGTAGCGAGCCAAATCATTTCGTGACTGAGGCTCCATCGGTGGCCACCGATCACGCCCATGGAGGGCGAATGCTGCCGATTGTGGCAGAGAAAGAGATTGTGGAATGATCTCTAGCGTGACCCACGAAAGAGCAGATGCATCGGGCCGATTATCGGACAGAATAATAGAGTGCTGCATCTATGCGCTCCTGGTCTTTTCTCCGCTGGCCTTCGGCGTTGTGCACGCATGGAGCGAGGCCGTGATGTTTGTTCTTGTTGCGATCGCATGGCTCTGTTTGCTCTGGAAGATGGTGAGTCAAGAGCAGATGCCGATCATTTGGTCCTGGGCCTATCTCCCCATCGCCGCGTTTATCTTGATGGCTCTGGTTCAGCTCGTCCCGCTCCCCTTCGATTGGGTTGCATTTGTGAGTCCCCGCACGGCTGCGTTGAAGCAGGAACTTCTCGGTGATCTCCCTCAGGGCGACGCGATCCTTTCAAAGATGACGTTGAGTTTCTATCCCAATGCGACTAGGCACGACCTACGGATAGCGATGACGCTGGCCTCGGTGTTTTTCATCGTTCTCAATGTCTTCACCGATAAGGCGAGGATCAAAAGGCTCCTGACAGTCATTGCCGCCATCGGAGGTGGGATTACTGTTCTTGCTATCGCACAGGTCATAAGCAACGCCGACAAAATCTACTGGTCTGTGCCGACCGCACATGCATTCGCCCGAGCGGGGACCTTTGTCCATCATAGCCACCATGGTCAGTTTGTGAATCTGTCCATCGGCGCGGCCCTCGCAATCATCCTTGTCACGCTGCATGAAGCATTTACGACGCGGAAGAACGTGACACCCAACGACGTTCTCGAGTATCTGGGATCACCGGCCGCACGAAAAGTATGGATTCTGATATGTGTCGTCATCGCCGGAGTCGTGACCATCTTCTTGTCGTTAACGCGCGGGGGCATGGTCAGCCTTCTCGTTGCCGGAGGCGTCACAACGCTGGTACTGGGGACACGCGGATCCATGCGGGGCCGCGGATGGATGATGGCCCTGATGTGTCTCGGGGCCTTTATCATTGTCTTGTACTGCGGGTTCGATGCCGTGTACGAGCGCCTGATGACGCTGGAGGACTGGGACTCCGCAGAAGGGGGCCGCCTGGATATCGTCAAAAACATCGGTCTCGCCTGGACCCAGTTTCCCCTCTTCGGCACGGGACTCGGCACGCATCGAGTCGTGTATCCCATGTTCGACCGATCTACAAATCCCCTGATCGCGGGACACGCGGAAAATGAATATGCCCAGCTCGTCGAAGAGACAGGAGCCCTGGGACTTGTCATTCTTTTGGTTTTTGGAATGATCGTCTGGGTGTGCTATGCGCGGGCCGTCAAGACTGCGTCTGAACCCATCTGTTCCGCAGCCTATGGCCTGGGATTCGGACTCGTTGCCATACTGGTGCACAGCCTAAGCGATTTCGGTCAACACCTGCCCGCCAATGCCCTGCTATCCACGATCTTCTGTGCCATCATGATTACCCTCGTCAGGCCACGAAAGCCCATGGACACCGGAGCGCTCTGTGGACTCAGATCAACGAGAACTTCCAGAATCCTGCGAAAACTGACCTTTGTCTTGTCTTCCTTTGCCTGGCTCTGGATTCTTGCGGACGCCAATTACGCCCGAATCGCCGAATCCTATTGGCGACCTGTCTCACAGGCGCATAGGGGACTGACCGACCGTCAGTGGCAGGGTTCAGATGTTGAGTACTCGAGATTGGCCGCGTACGCGACGATTGCCGCACGGTACGATCCGGACAACGTGTTCTACAGCTATTGGAGCGGTGTGTACAATTGGTACGACCTGAGCCGGAACGTCGACCCGGCCCGAAACAAAATTGCCCTCACGGATTCAGGTTTGCTGCGCTCGGCCCGGATTGTCGATACCATGAACTACAGCAGGGCAATCTGCCCCACCTTTGGCCCCGCTTACTGCGTCTTGGGTGAGTTGGAGAAATACGTGCTTGGTAGGGAGGGAGGAGAGCATCACATCAGAGTCGGTTATCGACTGGCGCCTTGTGACCCCATAGCCTGTTTTGTCGCCGGGCGACTGGACGCCAGAGAGGGGCGCCACCAGTCCGCCCAAACGAAGCTGGCAAGGGCAATTCAACTCGATGGCAACCTGTTCGACGAGGTCGTCGCTATCTGTCTGGATGAGCTTCAAGATCCCAACTTCGCGATCCGACTCGCAGAAGCGAATAGTGGAAGATTGGCACACATCGCAAAGGCTCTCTCCGAACGGGAGTTTTACCATAGCGAAGCCAAAGAACTCATCGAGAGGAACAGAAGACGTTCGTTGGCCGCGCTAAAATGGAGGTGCCGCGGTGATGATGCGCCGGCGTCCGCCTATGCGACGCTTGGAAATCACTACCTGGACGAGGGCCATACAGAGGAGGCGATAGCCCTTTTCCGCAAGGCCCTGGCGCGGGACTATGCGAACATTTCCCTGCGATATCGTCTGGCGCAGGTCCTGGAGGAGGATGGCGATCTCGCAGGCGCGATGAGGGAAGCGAAAATCTGCCTGAGACTGCGGGCGAACTACAACCCTGCCAGGCAATTGGTGTTGAAACTCGCCACCCTGCCCGTCAAGGGAAACACGGAGCGAGAGTAATAAGGGATGGCGTGGCTTCAGGGCAATCGCATCCCTCTGATAATTCACACATTAATAGTCTCTCGCAGAGTTACGCAGAGATCGAAGCAGAATCGACTCTTTTCTCCGCGGTCTCCGCGAGAGGAAAACTTTTTGGTTCCAACCGACAAGCAGGACGTTTTTAACGAGAGAAAGTTTTTAAACCTGGTGACACGGATTTCCCTTGCCCAATATGAAGTTGGCTGGTATTGTGTGTGCGTTAAGTCTTTGTGAGTTGTGAAAAGAATCACGGGGCTGACGGGTAGATGAATTGAGTGGTAGCCGCCGGTTTGGATTCGTCGCTGGCGGGCGGCGCCACTATGACGCATGGGTGTCTGTGCATGTGTCATATTTGAGTTCCTGGTAGGACTCAAGGAGGAGTCGCGTGAGCGTGTTAGCGCGCTGGATGAAGAGTTTGACAACAAGGCGCGGGCGACGCGATCTTGTCACATCCTGTGAAGGTCCACACACGCTCCGCTATCTCGGTGTCTTTCAGACAGCCCCGTTATCGGCCCGGCAGCGAGTAAGGCCGCGTAAAACAACCATTCGCCGATTCTCCATCTCACCTTCAGGTCGTCTTTGGCCGTTCCTCAATCGCCAGATCCTCAACGTAGGCCCGCTACGCCTGGGGTTTCGCTCAGTCGGTCACGACCAAATCGAACCTATATCCGAGCGGACACCTCGGCGTCTCATCGTCTTGCAAGGCCCAAGTGATCCTCTCGCCATGTCAAGCACCCAACGGACAGCCTCTTCCCTGCCATGAAAACGTATTTCTTCACATACTGCCTATCCCTCCTGCTGGCCACCGCCATGACACCGATCGTCATTCTGTGGGCGCAGAGGAGAGGGCTCGTAGACAAGCCTGGTGCCCGGAAGATCCACACCGTTGCGATACCGAGGGTGGGGGGAATTGCGATCTTCCTGGGGGCCATATTGGCCATCCTGCCCGTACTCGCGCTGCAGAATCGAATTGGAACCGAGTTCAGGGCAGTGATGCCCGAGATGATGGTCCTGCTGCTGGGTTCTTCGGCCCTCTTCGTGGTGGGACTATGTGACGACCTGAAAAGGCTGCGCATTCGTACGAAACTGTTGGCTCAGTGTGGAGGGGCGATTCTGGTCTGTCTTGCCGGCGTGCGGATAGAAGAGATTGTCGTCAGAGATCTTTTCACGCTCGAGTTGGGCCGGTTTGGCATCATCGTGACCATCCTATGGATCGTGGGCATCACCAATGCCGTCAACCTGATCGACGGCCTGGATGGATTGGCGGCCGGCATCTCGGGGATTGCCGCCGCCGTGATAGCGATCTTGGCGCTTTGGCAGGGGAATGCCGTCCTCGCCGTAATCATGTTGGCCCTGTGCGGGTCACTCACCGGATTCCTGTTATTCAATTTTCATCCGGCCAAGGTTTTCATGGGAGATAGTGGCAGTCTGTTTTTAGGATTCATCCTAGCGGTCTCCTCTGTCATGACAGCCGCCAAATCAGAAGCCCTGGTTGGGATCTGTCTGCCCATCATCGTCCTGGGGATCCCCATCTTTGACACCTTCTTCAGCGTGCTGAGACGCTACCTGAATCGCAGAGGTATCATGTCGCCGGATAGAGGCCATTTTCACCATTTGCTCTTGAAGCGGGGCCTGAAGCAACATCATGTCGCTATGCTCGCCTACGCTATCACGGTCCTCGTGTCAGGCCTGGGTTTAACTATGATATGGACCCGGAGCACCGCATCCCTGCTGATATTCCTTCTGTGTCTGACATTAATCCTAATTGTCTTCAGGGAAATAGGGTCCGTAAGTTTTCGACGCACGTTCGAGGCAATCCGCGCGAGAGCCGGCATCGCCCATGCGCAACGCGTGGAACGCCAGGGCTTTGAAGAGGCCTGTCTGAACTTCAACAATGCCGAGACCTTCGCCCAATGGTGGCAAAGCCTAAAGAAAGCGGGCAACATCTTCGGCTGCGCCACCATCTCACTGAGCCTGAAGACCCGCAAGGGACACCTTCGCCTCTTCGTTTGGCAACACGAGAAAAACGGGAACCAGTCCATTGACGAAGCGGAGTTGATCCACCTAAGGATTCCCATAAAAGATCGGCGCAAGGGTGGCCTGGGCCGCATCGAGGTTGGGATTCCCGCTCAAGAAAGATCTATCGAAAGCGCGGGCCGGCGTGCGGCGCTCTTCACACGGCTCATAGAAGAACACGGGCTCGAAATGTTGCCAGAAATGAAAAAGAGCAGAACCAAAAAAGCCCATGAATGGGAAACCATTGATAGTAAGCCTGCCTACCCGTAGCAAAGAAGGGGAGTGCCACAGCAGGCAAGATAGACGAGCACCGACATAAATCCAGGAAACCCGATGGAGCGAACCGACACTCGATGGAACGAGCGAAAGGCCCGATCACACCAACCCGTGCGATCCGGCTCCTTCTCCCACCCATCAGTCACCGATCCATCTCTTGTCCTCAATATTCTGGATATAGACCGGCACGTTAAGCGCCGCAGAACAACCTACACTCAATGGATTAGGCTTCAGAGAACCAGGAGCCTCCGAGAGAGTGAGAGACATCCAACGTTGGTGAACTAGGCAATAGAAGTCATTCACCAGCAAAGGAAAAAAAGAGCCTCAGAGACGGGTCTCCGAAAAGGGATTCCTCCACGGCTGTAGCCCAAAAATGGGATGTAACCCACGGGCACGGAGTGCGCGCCAAGCCATTTGGCTGCTCGGTATTTCGAAATGCGAAGCGACCCAAATCCGAAGAGCGAAGCGCCTACTTTTCACTTTTCACTTTTCACTTTTTACTTTTTACTTTTT
>JADFMM010000238.1 GCA_022563885.1 Planctomycetota bacterium
GAGTTCCTCGATCGCCTTAGACATGGACGCGCCGGCCTTGCCGGCGCCGACAACAAATACCCGGTCAAAGCCATCCAGGTCGTATTGCCTGTCTCCCACTTGCAACAGCGACCCCTCTAGAGACACATGCCGCTTGATGGCTTCCATGGGGTCCACGGCGACCAGACCGGCCTGAAAGAGGGTATGTGCGTCTTGTCTCAGGCGTTCGACACTCATTCATAGGCCTGGCGACCGCTCGGGGGCGTCAGTCACTCCTCTATTGCAACCGATGAAGTCGACTCGCTCAGGACCGGGATGGCGTAGGGCCCATCCTCAACAAAGGCGATGGAGGGCTGTCGTCCGGCGAAACGCGGATGGACCATCGCGTAGCACACCGCGTTCTGGAGCATGGCGGTGACCTTCTCTTCTGGGGAATCGAAGCGCATGTCCTTCTCGGTAACATCGTATCCACTCAAGCCGGGAATGATCTTGTAAGCCTCCTCGGGCATTTGGGGCGAACAGTAAATCATGCCATCGAATCCAACTTTTCGGAAGGGCCTGCCCCACATCTCGGGCTCCCACTGATCCTTGGTGAAGACCCAGTCCGGGTGCCTCAACATGGAGACATAGCCGTCGGGTCCCAGCATCTTGAAGAGATGTAATAGGGTCTTGTACTCTTGAGACCCGATGGGCTCCGCATCGCCGTTGTCGGCCAGGAGCAGGATCATGCCACCTTCCCGTACCGCTGCCATCGCGCCGACGGCCGCCTTGACGCATTGATAGTGGTTGCGTCCCACGTAGCCCCCGTGGGTCAGGACGATGTCGAAGGGTTCGGGGACGGGGATCTGCACATGGGGCATCATGGCCTGCACGGCGGCCTCATGTGCCGCGACCAGGTCACCGGCGAAGACACCGGTGAGCCTCAAGCGACTGTCGAGGGTGGCGTTCACCAAGAAATCGACGCCGACACTTTGTGCGACTTCCAGTGACTCTTCGTGGCAGGGATTGCCCTCCAAGACGAGGTTGGTCGCCTTGGGGTGTTCGAGGAATTCCGGGCCGTGAAACTGCTCCAGTGTTCGGGTATTGACCAGAGCCGGACAGACACCTTTTCTGCCCCCCGAGGCCCCGGCCATGAAATGGCTCTCAACGAGTCCGGTGACGATCTTGACGTCTGCGTGGTAGAAGGAGGCGTTCAAGAAGACCTCGGTCCCGCTGGCGGTCTTGAGGGTGCGAACCAGGCGGGACAGATCCTCGCAGTCGTGATCCTCGATGTGATAACGGTCTACCACCGCCTCGCCGTACATGCGAATCTTCTCCCGGTGGGTACTGGCGCGGTGCATGCCGTTGCCCACCAGTATGACAATGTTGGACCTGAGGACGCCGGTGTCTTCAACCATCTTCAGCAGCGGTGGTAGTATGCCCCCCTCGCCCCGGTAGGGGACGGGACGCGTTATGTCCGAAACGGTGATGCACACGGTCGTCTGATCCACGGGTTGGGGCTTCGATCGAATGATTGCGTCGAGGCTGGGAGACCCTATCGGATGGTGTAGAGCTCGGCGAATTTCTTTCGCGGAAGGGATCGGTGTGTCCCAGGCCCTCATCCGCAAAGAGGCACAGTCGGAGGGCACCTGGATGGTGAGCGTCTCCTCTCCGAATGGCAGGGAGAGCGTTTTCCAGGTCCGAGTGTCCGCCTTCTTTAAGATGTTTAGGATTTCGGAATTCATTGATGCCATTTTACGTCCATACTGTGAGAAGGTGAAGGTTTTTCTGGCCTCGGCGGTGGCAACAGAAGAGGTCGGGGTTAGGGTTAGGGTGATCCCTACAAATATTCGTCTGCGGGGGCAATTGTTCGAAAGTCGCGTTGATGAGCTACCGATAAGCACAGGGTAAAGATTGCCGAATGCGCCCTGCGGGGGAGAGACAGGACCACGGGGAGTTGGTTTTCATGGAATTCTCGATTAAAGTTTTGAAATAGAGGATTGCCGAATGGATAAAACGCTCATGATCGTTGATGATTCCGCGACGATGCGGATGATCGTGCGGCGATTTCTCAGGACTGCGGGTTTCAAGTTTGATAGCATCGTTGAGGCCTGCAACGGCAAGGAGGCCCTCATGCTACTCGCCGTGGAGACGGTCGACATGATGCTGGTGGATGTCGATATGCCCGTTATGGATGGTCTGGAACTGATTCGGAACGTCCGAAAAGAGAAGGCCTATCGTGACATTCGGATTGTGATGGTGTCGAAGGAGAGTTCCCCGGACCTGATTGACCGGGTGCTGGCCGACGGGGCCGACGCCTACATTCTAAAACCCTTTACCCCTAGGATGTTTGAAGAGCGGCTCACGCCCTTTCTCTACTTCGCGCCGGTCGATGCCCAACATAATCAGTGATCAGTCATGAAGTAAACGTTTTTGAGAGAGGCGGGGTATCGCTTGCCCATGGGGACATTCCCGGATAGACTGCTCTACCTGTCTGTCGAAACGTCGGGTGACCGTGACGGCACAAAGGAATTGGTGGAATGGAGAAGGATCGACTATGCTGCCGGCCGCAAGGACGCTAGAGAACACGTGCCAATGGACCGTTCAAGCGGCAGATCCTGGCGCGGAAGATCTCGCTCGACAACTCAAGATCCCACTCTTACTTGCCCAAATCCTTATCAATCGGCAGGTCACTGACCCCCTCGCAGCCAACGCTTTTCTGAATCCGAAGCTGACGGATCTCTTGCCTGCCGAAACGATGCCCGGCGTTTCAGCGGCCGTGGACCGAGTGCAGCATGCCCTGGACGAGGGAGAAAAAATCACCCTCTACGGTGACTACGATGTGGACGGCATCACCGGAGTCTCTATTCTCTTGGCGTTGCTGACCGAGCTGGACGGACGGGTGGACTACTACATTCCTCACCGGATAGACGAGGGCTATGGGCTCAATACCGGGGCCATTGAGTCGCTGGCCCGAAGCGGGACAAAGCTGCTGATCACGGTGGACTGTGGGATTACTGGGGCCGATGCCTGTCAGGTCGCAGCGGATTTGGGTATGGATGTGATCATTACCGACCACCACCAGATCCCTGATGAATTGCCCAGGGCAGCGGCCATCGTCCATCCCCTCATGGATCCGGGTTACGGCAATACCGATTCGGCGGGAGCGATGGTCGCCTTCAAGTTGGCCTGGGCCATTGCGAACAGGGCCTGCGCGGGAGCCAAGCTCACTGACAAACTGCGTCGTTTCATGCTGGACGCCACTTCCCTGGCGGCCGTGGGCACGGTCGCCGACATCGTCGATTTGCGGGGCGAGAACAGGTCCCTCACCAGCTTCGGGCTCAAAACCCTGGCCACCAGCGGTCTGGCCGGCATCAGCGCCTTGATTGAGGTGGCAGGATTGCAGGGCAAGGGGCTCGATAGCTACGACATTGGCTTCAAGATTGGCCCCATGCTCAATGCGGCGGGACGCATGGGCCATGCCCGCCTGGCTGTAGAGTTGCTGGCAATGGATAGCCCCACTCGCTGTCGTGAGATCTCGGAGTATCTCCAAGGGCAGAACAGCTTGCGGCAGCGATGCGGTCGTAAGATATTCAAAGAGGCCTGTCAGCTCGTGAAGGCCATGGGATTTGACCATGCGGAACGGCGAAGTCTGGTGCTGGCGGGGGAGAATTGGCACCGGGGTGTCGTCGGTATTGTCGCTTCCCGCATTGTGGACAAATACCACCTGCCCGCGATTGTTGTGAACATCGACGATGTCACCGGCGAGGCCCAAGGGTCCGCCCGATCGATTCCCGGGTTTAGCATCTACGAGGGAATCAAGGCCTGCGCCGAGCACCTGGTGTCCTTCGGTGGCCACGCGATGGCCGCAGGGGTCACCATCAAGCCGGATCGCATCGAGCAGTTTACGGCGGATTTCGAAGCATATGCGCGTGACCATCTAAACGATCAGGATGTCGTCGCCAAACTCAATGTGGATGCAGAGGTACCGTTGAGCCAGTTCACGCTCGACATGGTCAAGCAGTTGCAGAGACTCGAACCCTTCGGCCAGGGCAATCCCCGACCCCTCTTCGTGACTCGGGGCGTGCGCCTGATTTCGTCGCCTCGCTGCGTCGGGGCCAAGGGAGACCATTTGCAGTTGTCCATAACGGACCGCAGTCATTCGCTCCGCTGCATTGGCTTCGGCATGGGTAAGCTCGAAAAGAAGTTGCTCGAAGCCGACTGCTTTGACGTGGTCTATGAGGCGCAGATCAATACCTACAATGGGAACACCACCGTGCAGCTGGTGCTGGTGGACATTCAGTTTGGGTCATAGGGGATCGGCTAGCAAGAACTCGGTGCTATCCCACGCATTCAGCGCATCACCGCAGAGGGCCAAGAATCGCGTCATTCCGTAGCGTGGATCCGAGCCGACTACTGCACGGAAGCCACACGGGAACGTTTCGGTCGCTTAGGCCGCTTGGTCTCCGCCACGGTCGTTGTTCGTTTCTTGCGACGGTTGATGGTTCGTTGAGCAACGTACGCATCCGGGCGGTCCGATGCGTTCTCCAGGGCTTCGAGGGGAGTCATGGCAAAGGCGTCGGCGCCCATTTCTTCCCACAGTCCGTCCGCCCGGGCAAAGATCCCGCCGGCCACCATGATGCGCATGGAGGGCCAGGCATTGACCGCCTTGATGGTGTCGATGAGCAGCCGTGTCTGAGGGGCCTGCTTGGGCGTCGTGCCATAGAGGACGAGGAGATCCGGCCCATATTCGTTTATGAAACTGTAGACATCATCGTTGGAGAGGCCGCCGCCGAGGAAGCGGACTTCATAGCCATCACTCTCAAACAGGTCTGCCATCATCTGTGCCCCCAGTTCCTGCAGCTCGGCCTCCGCACAACAAATGGCCACCTTCTTGTCCTGCTGCTCGCGCCTGGGGAGTTTGTTTTGGAGTTGATTGACGATGGTTCGGTTGATCCGCGTGGCCAGGTGCTCCTCGACGGGGCTGATGCGATCACTACGAATCAACTGGTCAATCTCGATCATAATAGGCCAGATGATCTCTGAATAGACGGCGTTGGCCGGAATCCCCATTTGAAGGGTTTCCTCGATGACTTTTCGGCATGCCTTCCGGTCACCGCGCAGCAGAGGGGCCAAGTACATGGCCAGCAATTCCTCTTTTTTCTTCATCGACTGAACTCCTTATCTGTTTAGTGAGGTTTCATGTATCGGAAGAAGTTACCGAAGTTAACTACACACCGGTGGATGAAAGTTAACTTAGATAATTTTCATATGAAATGCTATCGGGCAGAGTCTCGGAAATACATTAAGCAATATAGATAGAATAGGTAATTTATATTGAGAAAATGGACCCTTCCTTGCGCCGATGAGTGGTAGGGAGGGCCGGCGCGTCTTTCCGGCAGTGCCGGAGAACGGGCTTCTCTGGCATCGGGCCAAGGGCATTATGGGGACTTTGGGGGCGGTGACTTGGTAATCAGTAATCAGTGAATCAGTCATCGGTCGTTGGTGGTCGCCGATCACCGATGACGACCTTGCGGATAGCCGTGGAAGAGCAAGAGAAGGGCGGTTCAGGTCAGCGTTCTCAGATGCGACTGCCCCGGGGGGTGCAGAATCGAGATATTGCGTCGGTAGGGTGCTTAATCTACAATTCGGCGACGACTACCGGGATTGTCGGTCGCGATCACTGCCGGTCGAGAGTGGGTATCTGGAGAACAGAGCATGCTTGCAGGGAAATGGTCTCATGCCGAAGCGATGATCAGGGACATCGGGCGTTTCGCCCGCTTTAATTGGCGCGTGACCAGTACGTCGTTCTTGGCGTGTTCGCATCGCAGCACCTACCCACTGGTGTGGACGCAGATGAACATCATCGGGGTTCGCAGTGTCCCGGTGATCATGGTCACCGGAGCGTTCGTCGGCATGACGCTGGCCATTCAAGCCTATGACCAACTGGCGACGATGGGATTTGAGGAACGCCTGGGTGTCCTCATCAACATTTCCGTGGTCAAGGAACTGGGGCCGGTCTTGGCCGCCGTGATGTTGGCCGGTCGCATTGGGGGCGCCCTGACCGCCGAGTTGGGGACCATGAACGTGACCGAGCAGATAGACGCCATCCGCAGCATGGGCACGGATCCTGTGCGCTATCTGGTGGTGCCGCGGGTCCTGGCCTGCCTGTTGTTGACCCCGCTGCTGATCATCTATGCCGATCTCATGGGGGTCGTGGGCGGTGCCATGGTCAGTCTTCTCCACTTCGGCATCAATGGTCGGGCTTACTGGGATTACAGCGCCAATAGCGTCGAATTGTGGGACGTCGCCATCGGCGTCATCAAGGGATTCTTCTTTGGCGCCGCCATTGCCATAGTGAGTTGCTATAAAGGATTCACCTGTCGCGAAGGGTCACAGGGCGTAGGGCAGGCCTGCACCGAAGCCTTCGTGGCGAGTTTTACGCTGATCCTGGCGATCGACTTGGCCATTGCCTTCGTCGCTAAGGCCGTCTATTTGACTTTCTGGCCCATGCGAGGCCTGGTCTGAAGGTGCATGGCTCCGTAAGGGCGCAGCGAGGAATGCCATGACTGAGAAACAGGAGATCGATCGGGCCGCCGCCGCCAAGAAGCCGGTCATCGAACTGAAGGGCATCTGCAAGACCTTCGATCGTCGCGTCGTGCTGGATGATGTCTCCCTGGCCATCGAAGAGGGCAAGACCACGGTCATCATCGGTCCCAGCGGCTGCGGTAAGACGGTGCTGATCAAACACCTGATTTGCCTGTTGAGACCGACCGCCGGTGAAATTTATTTTCGCGACCAACGGATCGATCATCTCAGCGAAAGAGCGCTGGGCGCTATTCGCACGCACTACGGTTTCCTGTTCCAGGCGGGGGCTCTGTTCGACAGCCAAACCGTCTTCCAAAACATCGTCTTTCCCATCCGGCAGCATCGGCGAGAGACGGACATGTCTGAGCTCGAGCAGATCGTCAAGGCGAAGCTGGCCATGGTCGGGCTGGACGGCTTTCAAAACTACTATCCCGCGAACCTGTCGGGGGGGCAACGCAAACGCGTGGCCTTGGCGCGGGCGATCGCCATGGATCCGGAGATCATTCTCTATGACGAGCCGACCACGGGACTGGATCCCATCCGTTCGGGTATCATCAATGAGTTGGTGCTCAAGCTTCAACGGGAACTGTCGGTCACCTCGGTGGTGGTGACGCATGACATGAACAGCGCCTACAAGATTGCCGATCGCATCATCATGCTGCACAACGGCATGATCGTCGCCGATGGAGATGCCGACACCATTCGCAACCATCCCCACCCCACCGTACAGCAGTTTATCCACGGCGAAGTGAGTGACGAAGATCTGGCCGTCCTGCGGATGAGCGGCAAGGGGGCGCAGAGCCAGTTCTCTCCGCAAGATTTCGATCCCCGATCCCCCTGATGTTGGTCAGAGTCGAAGGCTTTGCCCCATGGAGTCGGTTTAAAAACGAAATCCGAAACTCGAAACAAGCACGAAATACGAATGACTGAAATTCTAAACAGCGGCTTCCCAGTTTCTGTCATTCGCGCCTGGTTCATTTCCGGATTACATTCCCGATCGTTGTCGTTGTCGTAATCGTAATCGAAACATGGGATTGGGGCGATCAGGCGTATCGATTACGACAACGACAACCGCTGCGCTGATTACGACCACGAGGAGTGGTACACGGACTGGCACCTATGCGAGAACGATTTTGAACCAGGCCGTCATTCGCACATTGTGATTTTGGGCTTGTTTCGTATTTCGATATTCGGATTTGCAAGGCTTGCACGTCTACGGGTCCAGCGCGTGAAACGCCCCTGTTTCTTTGATAACGACGGGATAGCCTTGGACGGTAGAGGGGATTTTATCTTGAAGCGTCTCCGGTTTTACAGACGACAGAATCAAGATGCAGGGTTTACCCTCAGACAGGCCGATGGCAGTGCCTTGGACGCCGGGGATGGCCATCCATTCGTCTGTGTGCTCCTCTTGGACCTGTTCGATGGTTTGCTGCGGCATGGACTGTCCTTTGCCAGGGTCGCTGGGGTCGGCGCAAGAACAGCAGCCGGCAAGGATGCTCGCCCCGGCCAATACACCCATGTTCAACAGAACTATTGTCATACGACAGAGCATTGACAGGTCTCTGTTCCTGAAGCCTTTGTTGCCAACAATGTGACAATAACAGCCGGTTTCCCTGCCGATAAATCGGAACCCGCTATCTTTAATCGCCATCAATGGTCACGCCGAATGCAGTAAGTACGAGGCCAATCGGATTGGCAAAAGCTAACTTACCGCTCCGGTTGCCGGCGAACAGCAAACCCACCGGATCACGGTCGGGATCAGTAACCAGGAGCGCCCCTGAATCGCCCGTTTTGATGAATGGTCCTTTACTACTCGAGACAACAATCTGGTTCTCAAATCTCGCCGTGCCAGAGCTGTAGCCAACAAACACTATGGCATTGATGCCTGTGATTGTCCCCTTTGTCAATGCGGTCGTCCGCCCGTATTTTTGTACCTTCTGGTCGATGGAAGCTGCTACTGTAGTTGATTTTGGCATTCCATAGCCGTCGGAGGGCGTGGCATTATCAAGTTCGGCCGTCGAACTGAGGGCAATGGCCGCATCCATCGTGTTGTCGGCCGAACTCGAAAAATCGATCTCCACGAAAGCGTAGAGGGTGCCGATTTCATCGTCCGGGTCGATGTCGCAGTTTGTGTCAAAGCGACCCGGCTGCAATAGGTCGCTGCCGAGCGGAGCACCGTTTTCCAGGGCGTAGACGTGGTTGTTGCTCAGAGCATACACAACATCAGAACCATCGATGACCCTGCATGCGATCGTACCGGAGGAACACGAGTCTTCGTTACCGGTCGACACCCCAATCGGCACCGGTCGCTCAAACCTGGCCGTCGGGTCAACCTTCTCGCCCTTGCCGCCGCCGTTGCCGCCGCCACCGCCGTGGTCGTGCTCACCATCGTCGTTGGGTTTGTTGATTGCGTGGGTATATGGGGGTGCACAAAAAAAATCTAGATCGTCGATCGGCGACTCACATGATCACTGGCCCCTGGGTCTCCCCAACCGCAAGCAGCATGAGTTTCATCAGGTGCCGGGCAGGCGAAGCCGCCAAGTTGTAAAGATCCTTGTATTCCGGCTTGCTCGTCTTTAGAGACCGGTTGTCGGTGATGAGCTCTGCGTAAGACTTGGGGGATGCGAGGAGAGCGTCGCAAATGTACTGGTGGACCCTGCCTGCCGGTGTCACGCTGTACTTTGGTGGGGCAAGGGCAAAACGCAACTGCAAGCTGAATTCAGCGTAGTCTGGATCGTCGAGGAGCGTTGCGAGCAGCTCGTCCGCTGAATCCTCAATAAAA
>JADFMM010000239.1 GCA_022563885.1 Planctomycetota bacterium
AGTTCCCCTTCGCGAACCTCGCGGGAGAGCAGTACGGCGATCCATTCGGAGCCGGTGCAGGGATCGGGCATGGGTTTTCCGGCGGGTTGTGGGGTTTTCGGATGTTTCGAAGACGCCGTGGTTTCAAGGACGCCGCGTGTTGGGAACCGCGGCCGAAATATTCCCTAATCCCCCGCTTCGCGCAGGGGCAACTGCCCGGCCTGTCCCCATCCCCCGGGAACGAACCGTTCCACGTAGGCCTGGTGACTGCCGGGATCGTGCACCGTGCGCCGCAGGTAGTCCGCGAAGGCCTCGTCCGAGGCGGCGCTTTCGGCATATTGGATCATGTGGTCCTCGTCCACCGGATAGGCGCCGGGACATGCCGCCGGGTGCGCTCCGTAGCGCGCCGGCACCACCGCGTCCACCAGGATGCCGGGCATGAAGTCGCTGGCGCGGTCTTCCCCGCTCAGCCGCTCCACCACCTCCTCCACGGTGACGATGACCTGGCGGGAAGCCTCGGCGAGGATGGTGTTGTCGCTCGGGTAGCCGAAATGCACATTGCCCGCGCGGTCCGCCCTGAGGCCGTGAAACAATGCCGCATCGGGGCGCATGGCCTGCACCACGATGGTCTCGAAGCCCCCGCCGAAGGGGTCCGGCGCCATGCGCATGTCTTCCCGGCGCTTGACCAGGTCGCTGCCGGCCAGTCCCACCACCGGCAGGTAGGGAACGCCCATTGATCCAGCCTGGATCATCGCGTAGAGCACGCCTCAGGTGTTGTCCAGGGCCATGATGCGGCCCTGTTGCACATGGCGCTGAAAGTTGGGGCCGGTGCGTGCGAAGGGGGGCAGGGTGACGCTGCAGGTGGTGAACTGATGGTCTAGGCCCGCTTCCGACACCACGCGCCGCAGGGTAGACATTTCGTTGGCCATCATCAAGGCCTCGCTTGACTTGGCTAGCATGCTGCCCACGTCTTCCATGCTCTGGATGGCAGCCTTCTCCCTCAAGTCTTCTTGGAAGTGCATGTTGTGCCACAGGGAAACCACCAAATTGACTAGGAAGGCCGTCACCACCACAAAAATGAGCAGTGTCAACAGGGAATCGCCCCGCAGCAGGTCTCCGCGGATGCCCAAGAGCTTCCCCAGAAGCGGATTGTCACTCGTCTTCATCACGTACTCCTCGCAGGATAGTTGACCGGATAGTGTTTCGGCCATCCGAACGGTGACTTTAATGGTTTGCATCCCCAATGTGCGCCCGTCTCCATCGGATGCGGGATTCAGGGCTTCCTATCGTGTACTCTCATCGAAAAATGCGTGTGCATCAGCGTCACGATTCTCTTCGAGGTCCTATAAGCGCAATAATCAATGCAGTGATAGTTACGGGCCAACGATGGGAGAAATCTTGGTTTGAATGGGTCAAGTCACCTCCGGATTGTGACGACAACGGGGTGTTGGGCAGGGGATGCGCCCGTGACGGAAACGCATTGAGTCACAGCCCCAGGGGAACAGAGACGCAATTTGGAGAGACCCGTATGGCTGACATTGTCGTCGTAGAGGACAACACTGATCTGCTAAAGATTATCGCGCACATTCTGACAAAGGCGGGCCACAGTGTCACCGAGGCCTGCGATGGCTCCGAGATTCTAGAGATTCTGGCCAAACAGCCGGTAGATCTCGTGCTGACCGATATCGTCATGCCCAATCAAGAGGGCATCCAGACCATCGTCCAGATGCGCCGGTATTATCCCCATCTGAAGATTATCGGCATGTCCAGCGGTGGATCGGAGGGAGACGGCCATTACCTGGAAATGGCCCGAGAATTTGGCGCGAATGCCACGCTGGCCAAGCCCTTCCCCAAGGCGAAACTGTTGGACACGGTCGAGACACTCCTCGGCGCGGTCGCATCGGCTTAAATCGCCCTAAAACTCCACGGACGTCAATCCGCTGCGAATCGCCAACTTGGTCAGACCGGCGATGGCGTCCTCTCCCGTTTTTTGCATGACACTGCGCCGTATGCCATCGACCGTCTTGGGACTTAAGTGAAAATGCCGGGCGATTTCCTTGACCGAAAACCGCTCGGCCGTCAGTTGCAGCACCTCTCGCTCCCGTGGGAAAGGGTCGTTAGCGCCCAACTTGATAGAGCCTAGATCGGTCTTTCGATTCCCATTTTTTTTATTCGTGATGTCAAGGTGTTGGGCTTGAGCCCCAACATCTCGGCCGCACCCCCCTCGCCGGAGATCCTCCATTTCGCGCGTTGCAAAGCAGCGAGAAGGTTCTCGCGCTCGTGACGCCGCATGTCATCGTCGGTGAGAATGTCAATGTCCGGTGTCGTTTTCGGTGTGTCCGTGGCACCGGGTCTCGTGACCATGACGTCCGTGGGCAGATCGAAGTGGAGTCGCCCAGCGCTACACGTGATGATGGCCCGTTCAATGACGTTTTGGAGTTCGCGGATGTTGCCGGGCCAGTCGTAGCGCTGAAGCTGTAAAATGTTTACTTGTGTGAGTCGGGGGACGGCTCGGTTGAGGTTGCGGGCCGCGAGACCCACGAAGTGTGCTGCCAGGACGGCGATGTCTTCTTGGCGCTGGCGCAGGGGGGCGATCTGGATAGGGAACACATTAAGCCGATAGTAGAGATCTTCGCGGAAGCGTTTGGCCTCGACCTCTTGCTTCAAGTTTAGGTTGGTCGCCGCAATGATGCGGACGCTTACACGCTGTGTTCGTGCTTCACCCACGCGCTCGAATTCTCCCTCTTGCAGGACGCGTAGCAGTTTGCTTTGCAGGCCAAGCGGGATTTCCCCGACTTCGTCCAGGAATAACGTGCCACCATCGGCCAGTTCGAAGCGTCCGGCGCGGTCGGCCACCGCGCCGGTGAATGCGCCCTTGACGTGGCCGAAGAATTCACTTTCGTACAACTCATGCGGGATTGACGCGCAATTGACTTTGACCATCGCGCCGTCCTTGCGTAGGCTACGCTGGTGAATTTCTCGGGCAATGAGTTCTTTGCCGGTTCCTGATTCGCCGAGGATCAAGACGCTGGCATCGGTCGGCGCCACCAGTTCGACCTGTTGCAGCAGGATCTTCAGTGACGAACTCTGGCCGATGATATCGCCGAATGCGTGAGCTTCCAGCACCTCGTCGCGCAAGTAGACGTTCTCTCGCAGCAAGCGGTCGCGCTCGGTCATGTCACGGACCAGCGCGATCATCATCGGTTGTCCGTCGATTTCGATAATCGAGGCGGATATTTCGGCCGAAAGCGTTTTGCCGGGCTTGGTGAGGCAGGCGAGTTCGTCCGTCCAGCCTTTGCCTTCCTTGAAAACCGACTGGGCAAACGCCCTGACCTTGTCCATTTCCTGGGGGTGCACCGCAGACATCGGCATCGACAACAATTCTCCGCGGGCGTAGCCCAGCATCTCACATGCCCTCGCGTTGACATCCAGGATCTTGTCGCGCCCGGGATCGACAAGAAAGATGGCGTCGTTGGAATGATCAAAGACCTTGTGGAAGCGCTCCTCGGCCCTGCCGAGTTCCTGCTCGGTCTGTTGGTGGCGAGCAACCGTACCCTCCAACTCAGCGATGCGCCTGCGATGCAGTTTCAGTTCATCGACGAGTTGAGATTTAGACTTCCGTGAGTCATCCACAACGAAACTCTCGAAATAACTTGGAACCTTGGACGGACGATTCGACGATGCCGCCATCGCCGGGGATTATACGACGTTTCGCGAAATCGCAACGAGATATTGCGAAGTCACGAAGGTTCGTAACCGGTCAACTCTACCAGAAATAGCGTAAATCAATCTTGAGAAATCACTTACGTGAATTTGTTGTTCCTGGCACGGAGAGTGCATAACACAGCATGTCATGAATTGTTTAAACCCATAACGAACTGAAGGCAAGAAGGAGAAAATGATGTCCAGACTCAACGCTATCGAACCCCATCAGGCGACCGGACAGGCCAAGCAATTATTGGACGCGTTTAACGATAAATATGGGATGGTTCCCAATCTGGCCCGTACGCTCGCCAACTCACCGGCGGCCTTGCAAGGCTATCTCGCATTCGGCGAGGCGCTCGAAAGCGGAGTGCTGTCTGCGAAATTGCGAGAACAAATCGCGCTTACCGTTTCCGCAGCCAACGGCTGCGGCTACTGCGTGGCGGCTCACTGTGCGATAGGGAAATCGGTGGGCCTGAGCGATAGCGAATTGACCGACGCTCGTCAGTCCGCCTCGTCCGACAGCGAGATCGATGCCGTGCTGCACTTCGCTCGGCAACTCGTAGAGAAACGCGGCTGGGTCAGTGACGAAGACCTCGACCGAATTCGACGAGTCGGCTACGGCGATGGCGAGATCGCGGAGATCGTTGCGATCGTCGCGTGGAAGACTTTCGCCAACTACTTCAATCATGTCGCCGACACCGAGGTTGACTTTCCTGCCGTACCGGAAACCTCTGTGAAGTGATTGCAATCTTCCTTTTGGAAACAGAACGATGGATACTCTAGCAATTTTTGGTCTGCAGCTCGTCCTGAGCCATTGTCTACGCTCTCATCGCGAAGTGGTACGTGGCGCCGTGGCTAGCAGAGAAACCAATCCACCTGGCATTGATGGCGCTGATCTTTCCCCACGCAACTCGGCATTTAGGGTTGGCGTTCTTGGTCCCAGGGTTGGTTGCCCAACCTCTGCCCAGTTCTTTCGCCCTCGCGGCTGCCTATGGGGACTTCGCTAGCGGCCTGCTCGCACTCCTGTCTCTGGTAGCGCTTCGACGAGGTTGGAGCCTGGCGCTGCCGTTGGTCTGGCTTTTCAATAGTGTCGGCACGGTGGACCTTCTCAATGCACTGCGCCAAGCGGAGGCTGTACCGCATTTGCAGACGACCTGGTACATCCCGACATTCTGGGTGCCGGTACTGTTGGTAACTCATGTTATGGTCTTCGCCCGCCTAGTGACCCATTCGCAGGGCAAACCAGCAGTTGCTGGCGCCGCGGCACAATGAAGGTCGTTCGGCACGACGATATGGAATGAAGTTTCAAGCACAGGCTTTCCTGGCGATTCCTCTTATTGTCGGCCTGACAACCGGCGGAGGACTCAGCATGGATGTTTTTTCAATCTGATCGAACGTGAGCCCTGCTGCGACTATCTCACTTTCCGTATCCATTGTTAGGTGGCAATTGCCGCAGAAGAAAATCCAGAAGGGTTCCAAGAACCGCTGCCATTTCAAGAGCCTCGGGTTGTTTTTGGCGGCCACATGCTCAACGAAAAACAATGCACCCCCGGGGCGAAGCAGGCGACAAATCTCACGCAAACTACTGGTCTGGTCGTTTACCGAACAAAGTACCAATGTTGAGACGATGCTGTCGAAGGATTCGTCAGGCAGATCCAGCCGGCCCGCGCCGTCACTCGTAATCTCGACACTCGTTCTACCCGACGCCTGAACTCGGCGTTTTAGCTGCTGCCGCATATTCTCGTCCGGTTCTGAGAGGACAAGGCGATGAGTCGTGTCTGGGTAGTACTGCAAATTGACACCCGTTCCGGTCCCTATCTCAAGCACGTCTCCTCTCACGTGTTTTAGTAGTTCCGCACGCCACCGGCCCAGGCATAATTCTTCGCTCGTCTTCATCGTGGCATCGTAGAATTTTGCCATGAAGTATGATCGAATGGGCTACATTGTCGCGGACACCACCAAAGCGTTGTAATGAAAACTACTTGAATGAAAGCCCGCATCCAAAGCGGACTTGGCGTTTTACCTCCGAAAGGAATCTGGTTGGCAGCAGCGTGAACCCTCGAACTTGTTTAGCCTCAATGGCTTATGTAAGTTTTCTGAGAATCCATTAAGTGTGAGTTCTATGGGAATACTCGGGGGCAAGCAACACTGAAAACAAAACCTAAGCCTAAAGAACGCCAACGCAAACTTTGGGCGCGAAGCGGCGTCCCGGAAGTGCATAGCCAGGGACTGTGGCAAGATACTGCTCTGGAAAACCAAGCCGAGGTCGCTCGCATAGGTACGGGCGCAGAGGTGTCTCGCCTCCTCAGCTATGGTTCGGCTTTAGGTACTCAATTGCCTCACTAGCGCTGTAGTGCGTATTCTCACTCTTGACCAGGTGCTTGACAAACGAAAAATCATCGCCCGCGGTAATGAGCGGCAGTTCCGTCTCATCCCCCCGCGATTGTCCTAAGCCAATGGTTGCCATCAGCCCGTTGCAGAGGCACTGTTTTCCGACGGTGAAATCCTCACGGCCACCCTTGGCAACGTAGTCCTTCACCGGCTCGCTGGGGCAGCGGTAGCCCACCTTCGACTCATCCTTGCAGTAGAGTTCACGCAGGTAGCCCAGATCGCAGATGCGCTCACGCCTACCGGGTTCGCTCTGGCTCGTCCGGTTGTTCTTGAGACTGACGATTTTGAAGGGATAGCCCGTGGGTGATGCCTGAAAGTCCGTGGTGACGGTCAGCGTACCGTTGATACACTCCTTAAGGACTGCCTCTTTCATCGCCGGGACGATCCCCGATTCGTCGCAAAATGCAAATACAGTCCCCACCTGAATGCCATTGGCGCCCAATGCCAAGGCCTCCTTGAGCCTTCCAGGCGAGGCGAACCCCCCGGCCAGCCAAAACGGCCTGCCCAGTTTTTTGATCTTGGCGATGTCGGGAATGTCACGGTCACTATACCCGGTCGTTGCCGCGCCACTCGCCTGGCCGACCCTCCTCGGGGGCGCATTGTGTCCGCCAGCGGTGTGACCTTCTACGACGAAGCCGTCGACCCGGCCCGTTGCCCTACGAATCATGGTCTTGGCGATCACATCCGAGGCAACGATGGCCAGGAACTTGGGGCGGGACAGCTCGGGCCGCACGCCTGAACTGTACTCCCGGGGGTCCAGCCGATAGACAAACGCCTGGTCAGCAGTATTATCCTCCACCTGGATATTCAATTCGACCGGATCCCAATGCGCAAGCCGGTCCAATGTGCCGGGAATTGCCAAGGGAATACCCGCCCCCATGAGGACTATATCTACGCCAGCAAGCATGGCCCCGAACAGTGATGGCAGGGTGGGAAGTTGGATCTTCTCCAAGTAGTTGATTCCGACGATCCCCCTGTGGCCCTCTTTCGCCAGGAAGACTTCCACGAAATTGGCGACGATCATCTGTTCGACCCGGGCCCGCTTCATGCCCAGGCTGAGCAGTGTCATGAGTTTGAAAGGCTCGTGGGGTGCCTTGCCGCCCGGGATGAAGAAGTTATCCAGGAACCGTTTCGCCATTTTTGGCCAGGGAAAGTGGCTCAGTGCCCGCCGAATCGAGCCATCCGCGTCTCCCAATTGAAGGCGTCGCGCCACCACAGCGTCGATCGCGGTGCCCGAAACGACTCCGATTTCCCCCAGTCGCGAGACGACCTTTGCCAGCCGCCAGTTTGAAACCCCTACCCCCATGCCTCCCTGAATGATCTGAGGAAGCCATTGTGAACTCTCTGGGTCTTGTTTGTGCATGTTCCACCCATGTTTGCTGCTGCGTCATCCGCCTATCGGCACCGCCTGATTCGTCCCGAGGTACGCCGACCCGGGCACCTCAAGTGTGTATAGGCGGGCGATAGTACCACTCGGATATGACCGATCAAAGGAAAAAACAGCCTGGTTCAAAAATCGACGGTTCCGGGTAACACTGAGTAAACGGCCGTTTCAGGATCGAAATCGAAATCGTCTTTCATCCATCAGGACAATGGTAGCACCAAAGGCTTTTCTCGATCCCGATTTCGATATCGATCCAGACACATTATTACCCTGGTTTGAACCAGGCCGAAAAAACGGCCCCAGCCGGGGCTCTTTCTGAAACGGGACCCCCTCGGATCCGGATCGCGACTTCAGGCAGACTTGGGTGATCCGGCCGAACCCGACCGAGGGGCGGGTGTCTCATTGCCTGTTCCGCACCCGTTCGGCCGTGACCCACAGCCGCGCGAACAGATGCGCTTTGAATGCCTCCTCGTAGGGTTGCTTGTCGATCGCGCTCTTCATGCAGGCGAGCCAGGCGTGACGTTCCTGAGTCCCGATCGCCAGGTGCCGATGGGCCGCCGGCAGGCGAATGGGTCCGTACTTCCGCTCAAACAACTCCGGACCGTTCAAATAGCCGCACAGAAACAGGGTCAACTTCTCCCTGGATTCCGTGAGGTCGTCCGCGTGTATGCGTCGAATCGTTGCCGTTTCCGGTCGCTCGTCCATGAGCTGGTAGAAGCAGTCGATTAGGCGACGAATGCCCTCAAGGCCGCCGGCGGCCTGGAAGGCGACGTCTCCGACGCGGTAGACCTGTCCGTCTGTGTGCTCTTGCTGGGTCATTGGACTAAGCGGCTTCGCCGCATAACAGCAATTCGCCACTGCCGCACGCTCAGCCCAATACGGTTTCACCCATCGGCTGGGCGACGGGAAAAACCATATCTATTTTGCTCCCTGGACTGTGGTTTCTGCTACTCGGCTGTGTCTGGGTGGCAGTCGCCTGACGCCCCATGGAAGGGGAGACTATACTCCTGGGAGCGGTGAAATTCAACCCGGACTTGGCTTGCGACAGGTGTCCTATTTCAGCCAGCCATAAGGAGGCTGACAAGAGCTGCGTTACTTGCAGACGTCAAGATTCATGTGACGTAGGCATGTCCAGACTGTCTGTTTTGATACGTTAACATACTTAAGTAAAATACGGATCAATCCATTGACTTCATAGGATATGACCTTACAATGGAGGACCATGAGTACGAGTCCGTAGCTCAAGTGTATGGAGCAAGTGCGAGATCGGTCTCTTTGACAGAGCCCAGTATGCGAGGACAGACATGACATTTAAGCACGTGTTCATAGCTGTTTTCCTGGGCACCGCTTTGATGGTCGGGGCCCTCCTGGTGAATCGAGCCCGGCCCCTGCACGAGACATCACAACCGACTGCCGACTTCATCCGGGCGGCCGGCAAGTGTGTCGAATGTCACCGCCGCGAGACCTCTGCCATCATCCATCAGTATGCCAAGAGCAAACATGCGGCACACAACGTGACCTGCTACGACTGTCACCGCCCCCAACCCGATCAAGACACGATGGAACATAAGGGCTTTACGCTCGCCCGGCACCTGACGTCCAGCAACTGCCGTCAATGCCATACCACCGAATACGACCAGTTCGTCAGGAGCCGGCATGGCGCTCCCGCCTGGGCGGCCGTGGTCGGTTCGGAAGGATTCAGCGAGGAGCAGATCGCCTTCGCCGAGACCTATCATCCCGGAACGGTGCGACGGCCCCCCAACCAGTTGGCCATTCGACAGGGCGAGGGCGTGATGGAGCTGGGGTGCATGGCCTGCCATGCCATCGGCAAACCGAAC
>JADFMM010000467.1 GCA_022563885.1 Planctomycetota bacterium
ACTCTACCTTGCTGAAGTCTTAGGGGAAAGATGTTTCTCTTGCCTGCGGCATTGTTTTGTCTTTTACCACAGAGGACACCGAGGGCACAGACCGGCCTTCGGCCGGAACAAAAAAAATTGACGCGCGCCCACTCGTTTCACTCGTTCAAGCCGCCAAGGCGCAAAGATCTCAAAACACCCTTTTTCTTTGCGGCTTTGCGCCTTTGCGCGAGTCCATAAACCACTGCAGTTGAAGAGAGTTATGCTTTCTCCAGTGACACTATCTGGAAAGAATTTCAAGTTCTTGCGACCTTGTAATACAGAGAAGCTGTCGCCGCTGCTTTCGATGTGTCACAATGTTCCGACATGTTTTTACCAGCAAGGGCACTTCTCTCCACTCTTTTCCTCTGCCCTCTGAGTTCTCTGCGGTGTACCGAACGGTCTAGCCAGTAGTCAAGTTCTCGACCAGATGTCCCGCTAACGCGCCGGCCGAACGGTGACTTCATAGCGAAGGCCCACTCTGGCATCCTCTCCTTTGGGTGCCGGGCTCTCCAAAATGGCCCCATCGCCCGTGACGCCGTAGACGAAGGGCTTGTCATTCAAGGGATCCTTGGGAAGGGTATAGCCCGTGATCTGGCTCAGCGTCTGGGGCAGGCGCCCGTCATGAGCGGCAGCATAGAGTCGGATGGCTTCCAAACATTGGAGGATCCTTAGGTCCCTCTCGAATCGCTTCGCTACGAATCGGACGCGTTCATGGGCAGGTTCCAATATACTCAGAAACGCCCGTCGATTGAACATGTTCACCTGAGGATCCGTGTCCAGGTTGTCCAACTCAGATTGAATCGCCTCTTCTACGCCGATTAACGGCGTGGGTAGGCTCGCCAACGCCCCATACAGACTGAGGCCGTGGGACTGCTCCATAAAAACGAGTATCTGGCGGCAGGTCAAAGCGCCGATGGCGATGCCAACCAGCGCATGCGGAAGCGTCGGTCCCGCGCCGACCTGCTGCGCCAGGCGCAGCCCCATTGCCAGGCTCTCTACAGATTCCTGCGGCTTGCCATCGGCGAGTCCGTAGGCCACGCTTATGCTAATAAGTCTGGCAAGCACACGAAAGGCTTTCAGGTCCGGTGGTGGAGACCCCGGCGTCCAGGCCGGCCAATTGCAGTCGATACAGAGCATGGCTTGGTTCACCAGATTGAAAACCGCCTGGCTTTCATCGAGGACCGCCTTGACCCGGTCCTTGGGGAGCGCCCCTGGCTTAACCTTGGTCCACTCTGCCAGGGCATTCTCATCCAGCGTCGTGGGCAGGGCGTCGCAGGCCTGTTCATAGAGGGCATAGGCATCGCCTGGCACCAGTTGATCGGCAGTGGGCAGCAAATGCACTTCGGCGGGGGTACCGGTTTTGGGTAGGGTCAGTGTGACCTGGATCGTACGACCGGACCATGGTGTCCGAGGCAGACTCTCTTGGACAATTGTCTCGGCGTGAGACGTCTCCGGACGGCTCGACTGGGCATTGGGCTCAGTTGCTGGCTCCGAGTTTGGACGAACCTGGTTGTACACCACAAGGAAAGTGATGAAGAGTGCGATACCGGCGGCTAGGGCAAGCAAAAAGCGGGTCATGGTTCTTCCCTTTCGTACAAGAGTCGAGGACTGCACACGGCTAATGTCGGCGATGGTTTGCCGACTCTTCCCGTACAGACGCGCGAAGCGCCAGGAAATCACGGGTATTATAGGAAGGAAAAATAGGGTTGGGCAAGGAGAAAGAGGGTTGGATCAATTCAGCGCAACCGTTTGACGTGGATCCTGATGTAGATAGGCGAACAGAGAGATCGAATCTTGCCCTGGGTCCCCAAGCTGAAGTTGCGGCGTCCCTTCGTACTCGTACTCGTACCCAGCGAAGCGGTACTCGTACTCGTTATCGGCCCTCGGCGTTCAACCTCGCTGGCTCTCTGGGTCGGCCCCGAACTCTTCGGTATCTTTCCCCTAAACGCAAAAAAACACGAATCTATCCCTACCGAGAACGAAAGATCCGCTCCATCAAGAAGGAACCCAAGCTCTATCTGGTGGACTGGTCCGAAGTCCCTGACCCGGCGGCGCGTTTCGAGAATAGGGTGGCCTCCCATCTCCTGAAATTCGTCCAGTACCTATATGAATATGAAGGCTATCGCGCGGACCTGACCTTCCTGCGCAACGTGGACAAGAAAGAGGTCGATTTTCTGGTGACCATCGACAACAAGCCTTGGGAACCGCGCATAATTAAATCATCCATTTCTCATCTCATCTTCACGTCATCTTCAGCCGCTTCTCAATCGCGAAATCCTCCGCAGTAGGACAACTACAACTCTGGTTTCGCTCAATCGGGCGCGACTGAATCTGAC
>JADFMM010000468.1 GCA_022563885.1 Planctomycetota bacterium
CCCTTCCCGTATGACCTCCACCGCCAGAAACGCCTGAATGCAACAGTATGCCATTTCTTGACGGTTGCAGGCTGCATTAGATAGGCAAGGTCTTCCCACCTGTCCAGAAATCTAGAGAGGACTACCCAGAGCAGCCGAAAGCCTGGCGTGAATCGTGGTCGTGGCTGTTTCTTGGAAGCAGTCCCGTGCTGACAAGCGGCGAGCTGGCTCTCTGCGGCCAGGAGTCGGGCGGCCAGCACGGCCTTGGGGCAGAGGATGGCCCGCAGAAAGATCAGGACGTATCGGACCACTTCGCCGGCACAGGCAAGCGCGCTACGAATGTTTATTAGAAAGTTTCTTATGGCACCATGCTGCTAAGATAATGGAATCAGCCGTATGCAGCAAGTTCACGCAAGTCCTGTAATGATAAAGAGGACGAGGTTTTTGGGGTGGAGAGGGGCTCGACCACCGCTAGCAGAAGGCCGAGCACATCTCCCAAATAAGCGTTGTACGCGACTCACTCAATGTGTATACTTTTGAAAACCATACACATTAATACTGGAGACATGAAAATGAGAACCAACGTAGTCTTGGACGATAACTTGATGAAAACAGCATTGAAGCTGACTGGATTTCGGACGAAAAAGAAGGCGATTGAAGAGGGCCTAAAACTCTTAATCCAGGTAAATAAGCAACGGAAGATAAAACAATTTCGAGGAAAGCTCTCTTGGACCGGTGATTTGAATGACATGAGGTCTGATACATGATTGTTGTAGATTCTTCAGTGTGGGTAGACTATTTCAACGGTCAGATGAACGCAGCAACGGACCTTCTCTACGATTTATTGGGCAATGAACCAATCCTGATCGGTGATCTAATCTATGCTGAAGTACTGCAAGGCTTTCAAAAAGACGGTGACTATATCCAGGCCAAGAAACTATTCGAGTCGCTAACCTTCGGCGAAATGTTGGGCAAAGATGTAGCCCTCAGGAGTGTAGACAACTATCGAACGCTCCGGAAAAAGGGCGTCACCATTCGCAAGACGATTGACATGATCATCGGAACATTCTGCATTGAAACGAACATGCCCTTACTGCACCAAGACCGAGATTTTGACCCCATGGAAGAGCATTTAAGATTGAGAGTCTTGAGGTAATTAAGCCGACCAATACGCATGCAAGATGATCGTCGCGGAAGCCAAGGAAAACTTGAAGACGATTCAGTGAGTGTCCCTTCCTAATGTCGCACCGGCATATTCGATTCGGGGCTGTTCTCGGCATGAACCCACATTAGGACGAGCCCCAAAGACTGTGAATACCTATATAAAAAGCCAGACCCCTATTCTGCACTTCCGGCTATCCAGTGGTGGAGCCGTCAACAAGCAACTCGCTAAACTCGCCACCGTGTCCAAAAAGGACAAGTCAGTGCAGAAGATTCAGAAAGTCATAATAAGAGCCTTGCGGTGTCTGAAGTAACTACTATTTCCAGGGCTGGCTCCAATTGGAACTCATTTCGCGATGCCGTAGGGTATAAAAACTCTTCCTAGCATAAACTCTTGAACCAAAGCAAAGATACATTTCGATTCATTAGAAATGTTCAACTGCATTTGGAGCTGCCCAAAGATGCAGTGACGCTAAAAAGGACTTTTTGCAGACATCGCGTACACCTTCCACTTTGAGTTTCACTCCCGGGATCTCAATATCCCCTACTCAAGCAGCTAACCGGTGATAGGACTTCAGCAACCCCCCGAGGCGTTCAATACATACAATCTCAGCCGTGTCCTCAGTGGTGTATTTGGGCTCAATGATTCTGCCCAGCGATTGATGAATACGTTCATGATGATAATACTCACCGTATTGTCGAAGCACATGTTCAAGCTGCTCCACGGAGGAGAGAATCAAATGGTCTAAGCACTCGGATTTTACCGTTTTGACATATCGCTCCGCATAGCAATTCAAATCTGGGCTTCGCGCTGGAAGCCGCACTGGTTTCACGCCGATGCTCTCCAGTATCCCATGGAGTCCATCGGTTTTATACAGCGGATCACGATCGTGGATTAAGTACCGTTTTCCTTGTAGAAATCCATTTTCACTATCAACAAGAATCTTTGCCACCTGTTTCATGTAGGTCCCATCTGGTTGAAGCTTGATGGGGCATAAAAGACCTTCCGGGTGGAAAGCTCTATAACAAAGAACACTGTACCGCGAATTAGTTTGTGGCGTACAAGAAGCTCAATGGTAAAGAAGTCACAGGCGGCCAATACGTCCCAAAGACTCTTGATAAACTCATGCCAGGTTGATCTAACGGTCAGGTCTGGTTCAGGATCATAACCGTTTTCAATCAATATGTTCTTTACACTGGATTTGCTGATCT
>JADFMM010000240.1 GCA_022563885.1 Planctomycetota bacterium
AGGTCACGCAACCCACACGCACGCAGAAGAAAACGCTCGATTTGCTGGGGATCAAACTGTAGTGTCCCCAGTACGTGTCATCGGCAACGCGGTCTAACCGTCGTATGAACATGGACTTACACAGTATTTACCGAAAAAACTTCGGATTAATGGTCAAATCTGACCGATATCATCTTCGCGTTTCACTGGTTTTCTCCACACGTGGATGTCAATAATAGCCTGTTTGAGGCCGAAACTCAACAATCTGGGCTTCAGCGGTCAGTATATTACCCAGAGTAAAACTGCGCGATATTGACCATTATCCCGGGCATATCCGGGATATTGGTCAGATGTGACCCATATCCCGGATATTGATTCCGGCAAAACGGTCACATCTTCAGGACTCCTGATCTCTAATGAGGGCTAGGTTTCTATCACAGAGGCGTATCGTCTTTTTATTACTGAGGTTAAGGATGAATCAGCAGAGGGGATTGTAAACTAGTAACCGGAAAACAAAAATGATACCTTCCTGGTTGTTCAACGACCATTTTTCCCTAAGGAGGAAGGTATCATTCAAGCATTACTACCCCTTATACCGGACGGAGTCACTCCGATCAATGGTACTCTCAGCGTCGCTCGTCAAGACGGCCGATGGACTTATTTCTGTGGCATCAATCCAATCTTCTTTCATGCCGAACAAGACCGCAAGTCCTTTCAGATGTTTACGGCCCAGTTGATTTGTCAGGGCCAATGTAAACAGAGCGACATTATTCGTGTCTTTGGCGTCTCCAGCAGTAGTGTTAAGCGTAGTGTCAAGAAATATGAATCTGGGGGAATACAGGCCTTCTTTGCCCCGAGAGCCGTACGTACCGGCGGGACGGTCTTGAACAAGCAGGCCAAGGCTAAAGCCCAAGAATTGCTCAATCTCGGGCAGTCTCGCCGAGAGGTGGCCAAACAATTGGGCATCAAGTATGATACGCTACGCAAAGCCATTAACCAGGGGCGACTGAGCGAACCCGACCCCCAAGCCAAAACCCACTGCTCAGACAAATCTCAGCGGAGCCTTGACGATGCCTCTGCGCCTATGGGAACGGCATGTACACGTCCGGATGAACGTATCATGGCCGCTTTCGGCATGCTGGACGGGGCACCCACACGGTTTGAACCATGCCGTGATGTTTCATTTGGCGGTGTCCTATGTGCTCTACCGGCATTGATTGCCAATGGACTGTTTCGGCATGTTGACGCATGCTTTAAGCCACTGAACGGCTACTACACGACGCTGCAGGTACTCATCCTTTTGGCCTACATGGCCCTGTGTCGCATCAAAACCGCAGAGCAACTGCAGTACCGTTCACCCGGCGAGTTGGGGAAACTTTTGGGATTGGATCGTATCCCCGAAGTCCGCTGCTTACGAAAGAAGTTAGCCCAGCTAAGCAAAGATGAGGCACCGGACAAATGGGCCGCCTTGTTGAGTCGAGACTGGATGGAGCAGTCCCCGGAACTGGTAGGAAACCTTTATGTCGATGGTCATGTCCGTGTTTATCACGGCTCTCAGACAAAGTTGCCTCGTCGATTTGTCTCCCGGCAACGCTTATGCTTACGCGGCATTACCGACTACTGGGTTAACGATGCTCTAGGCCAGCCCTACTTCGTCGTCGAACGAAGCGTAGATCAAGGGATGCTTGAAGCCTTACGTCATGATATCGTCCCTCGTCTCTTACAGGATGTACCCGGACAACCTTGCGACCAAGCATTGGAGGATAATCCCTATCTCCATCGGTTTGTCATCATCTTTGATCGTGAAGGCTACAGTCCGGCGTTTTTTCGAGACATGTGGCAGCAGCACCGCATTGCCTGCATCACTTATCACAAGTACCCCCGCGAGGACTGGCCCCGGGACTGGTTCGTTGATACCGAGGTAGCCATGCCCTCTGGAGAACGCCTCACCATGAAGCTGGCTGAGATGGGCTCGTGGATCGGGGATTGCAAAAAAGGTCTGTGGGTTCGAGAAGTCCGTAAGCTGACCAAAAGTGGGCATCAGACCAGTCTTATTAGCACCGCCTACGGCTCTACCGGCATGCAGGATGCGGCCCAAATATTCAGCAGATGGGCGCAGGAAAACTTCTTTGGCTACATGATGCAACACTTTGCTATAGACTTACTTAACGAGTATACGACCGAGGTGTTTCCTGACCCCCAACCGGTGATTGATCCCACTTGGCGCGGCCTGGACAGGCAATGCCGTTCTCTTAACTCAACACTAACCAATCGGCGTGCCCGTTATACGCAATTGACACTCAACGCCGCCCCCAAAGAGAAGGACATCAAAAACTGGCAGACCAAAAAGACTGATTTGGTTGAGGAGATTGGACAGCTTGAACACACACTCAAGGAGATAAAAGACACGATAAAACAGACGCCCAAATACATAACGTGGGCAGAGCTTGAAGATCAGGACAAATTCGAACGACTCTCGCCCAGCCGAAAAAAGCTCACTGATACGGTCAAACTGATTGCCTACCGGGCCGAGACAGCACTGGTCGGCATTGTCCGTGAGAAGCTAGCCCGTCACGATGAGGGTCGTGTCCTTATTCAGGATCTGTGTCGATCCGAGGCTGATATCTTGCCCGATCCTGACAAGGGTATACTCAAGGTCGTTATCCACGCAATGGCGAGCCCTCGGTTAAACCGGGCCATTGAACATTTGCTCGAAAACCTCAACGACGCCCAGTTCAACTATCCCGGCACCCACCTTCGGTTGGTCTACACGCTGTCAGCTTCCGCTGATCCAAAATCTGAAACAGGGGTCACTTAGACTTCCCAGAAATCAGGAGTCCTGAGCTTGCGACGGCCATCGGCAGCGGGTCTCTTTTGGGCGACTGGATGAACAACAGCGGCTTTTGGATCTTTGCCCGTATGAGCGTGTTGACGGAAATTGAGACGCTCAAGACCTGGACCTTACTAACAGCGGTCCTCGGTCTTAGTGGTCTCGGTTTCACGTTACTGTTTGCCAAGCTCCTGCCTATGATCTGATCCGGCAGGATGGTCCTGCAGTTGTTCTGGGTGGTGTTCATGATGCCCGAGACCAAAGGGATCCCATTGGAGCAGATTCAGAAGGAGTTGGGCATTGACTAACAATGAGACTCTGTCCCCTGGCGGCAGGGTCGCTGTCGCGGGTGTCACACCTTCTCGAACAGCAGCGCATCGCAGTTTGCATCGATGCGGATGCGATCACCGTCGCCAAACGTCCCCTCCAGCAGCCGATCCGCCAGGGGGTTCTCCAGGAGTTGCTGAATGGATCGCTTGAGGGGTCGTGCCCCAAATGCCCGATCGTATCCTTCGTCCATGATCATCTGACGCGCCGCCTCGGTGACCTCGATCTCAAGCTTCTGATCGCGGAGCCGCCGGGCCAGACCTTCCAACTGAATATCGATGATCTGCCTGAGATGCACCTTGTCCAGCACATGGAACACGACGATCTCGTCAATCCGGTTCAGGAACTCGGGCTTGAACGACTGCTTCAAGGCCTCTTTGACATGCAAGGCCACCTCACGATCGGTGCCGGCGTTTTCCGTCAGCGTCTGGATCTGTTCGCTGGCGATATTGCTGGTCATGATGATCACCGTGTTCTTGAAATCCACGGTCCGACCCTGACCGTCGGTCAACCGCCCGTCGTCAAAGACCTGCAGTAGCACATTGAACACGTCGCGATGCGCCTTTTCGATCTCGTCGAGCAGGACCACCGAATAGGGCTTGCGCCGGACCGCTTCGGTCAGGCGTCCTCCTTCTTCGTAGCCTACATAGCCGGGAGGGGCCCCGATCAAACGGGCGACCGAATGGGGTTCCATGAACTCGCTCATGTCGATCCTCACCATGGCCTGCGGATCATTGAACATGAACTCCGCCAAGGCCTTGGTCAGTTCCGTCTTGCCCACGCCCGTCGGTCCCAGGAAGAGGAAGGTGCCAATCGGTTTCTGAGGATCGCCGAGGCCGGCGCGGTTGCGGCGCACCGCGCTGCAGAGCGCCCGCACGCCTTCATCCTGTCCCACCACGCGAGCACGGATCATCTCATCCATCGTCCGAAGACGCTCTCGCTCTCCGCTCAACAGGCGGGTGACCGGCACACCGGTCCATTGGGACACCGCCTGGGCGATGTGTTCTTCCGTGACTTCATCGTGGACCAAGGTCTGTTTCGTCTGGTTCACGTCGCTCTCCCGCTGCTCGAGTTGGCCTTGCAGGGCGACCAGGGTCTCGTACTTCAGGCGGGCGGCCGTTTCCAGGTCTCCGCGGCGTTGGGCCTCTTCGAAGGCTTGCTGGGTGTCCTCGATCTGTTGCCGCAGCTCATTGACTTGGTCGATGGATCCCTTCTCTAGGTCCCACACCGCCGTGAGGGCTCGATCCTGTTCTTGCAGTTCGGCCAGTTGCCGTTGGGTCTCGGCCAGACGATGCTTGCTGGCCTCGTCTTTTTCCTTCTTCAGCGCCTCCCGTTGGATCTGCAGTTGCATGACCCTACGGCGAATGCTATCCAATTCAGCCGGTAGGGAGTCATTCTCGATGCGAAGCTGCGATGCCGCCTCATCGATCAGGTCAATCGCCTTGTCCGGCAGGAAGCGGTCCGAGATATACCGATTCGAGAGTGTGGCGGCCGCGACCAGTGCCCCATCGGCGATCCGTACGCCATGATGCGTGTCATAGCGGTCCTTGAGTCCGCGCAGAATGGCGATGGTGTCTTCGACGCTGGGGGGATCGACCTTGACCGGTTGGAAACGCCGTTCCAGGGCCGCATCCTTCTCCACGTGTTTTCGATACTCATCGAGGGTCGTCGCACCGATACAGTGCAACTCTCCGCGGGCCAGTGCCGGTTTGAGCAGATTGCCGGCATCCATGCTCCCTTCGGTCTTACCGGCCCCCACCACGTTGTGCAGTTCATCGATGAAGAGAATGATCTGTCCCTCGCCGGCAGCCACTTCCTTCAGAACGGCCTTGAACCGATCTTCGAACTCCCCGCGGAACTTGGTCCCGGCGATCATGGCGCCCAGATCGAGAGCGATCACACGTTTGTCCTTGAGGCCGGTCGGCACGTCACCGGCCACAATGCGCTGGGCCATGCCTTCCACGATGGCCGTCTTACCGACACCGGGTTCGCCGATGAGGACAGGGTTGTTCTTGCGGCGTCGATTGAGGACCTGCATGCAGCGTCGGATCTCAGCATCTCGACCGATGACGGGATCCAGCTTGCCCTGGCGGGCCAGGGTCACTAAGTCGATGCCAAACTTCGCCAGGGCCTGATAATTGGCCTCCGGATTGGCATCCGTGATCTTTTCGCCCCCACGAATCTTCTGGATGGCGGCCTCGATCTCCTGTCGTGAGATCGCATTGAGGCTCAGCACCTCTTGGGCATCACTCTGGACATCGGCCAGTGCCAAGAGCAGATGATCCACGCTGACATACTCGTCGCCCATGTTGTCGGCCTTGTTCTGTGCGTCGAGAACGACTTTGCGAAAGCCATCGTCGGGAAGCAGCTGATTGTCCGGGCTGCCCGTCGGCAGACGGTTCAGTTCGCTCTCGAGCATCTCACCCAGGCCCTGGGCGTTGGCGCCAATCTTCTTGAGAATCGCTGTCGCCACGCCCTGTTTATCGGCCAGGAGGGCATGAAGAAGGTGCAAGGGCGTGATGATGGTATGCCCCTTGGCCATCGCCAGTTGCTGGGCGGAGGCCAGGGCCTCTTCGGCTTTGATGGTTATCTTGTCGTATTTCATAGCTGTCACTCCCCTGCGAGAGTTCAAAAGAAACCCTCTAGACCAGATTCAGGAACAGGCTCGCCTTCACCCTTCGCCCTTAGGTTACATACTTCAACACGCAAGACTTCTCGCATGAAGGATATTCAGAGTCCATGGGCTGTGTGGCTCACATGACCGTGTTGGTTGTGAATCTCACCTTCGGTGAGGTGTATGATGCACCACAGAGAGCGCCGAGGTCACAGAGATAAAAGAAAGAGGAGAGCCGCGGCGGTAGCTTCTCTGTGGTAAAACACCGTGCTTATGCCGAAGGCATAACTTGATATTTATGCAACGTGGGGTTCACTCTTCACTCGAAGTTAGATCGAGTTTTCTGATACCGCCTGGGCTCTGTCTGAAAACGCCATTGTTCGTGCGCGAGCGAATTTTCAAACAGAGCCCCGTGTCACTTACGCACGGGCGATTTCAATTCGCCTGGGCTTGGCCTTCTCCGGTTTGGGAATCCGCACCGTCAGGACACCCGCTTTCATTTCCGCACTGATGTGATCGGTGTCGACGTCATCACTTAGCGAGAAGGTGCGTCGATAGTCGCCGACACGTGTTTCTCGATAGACGGGCTCTCCCTGCTCTTCCGGATCGGTCTGGCCGGTCACGGTGAGCGTTCCCTTCTCGACGACAAGATCGATATGGTCATTGCTCACGCCCGGCATGTCGAGCAGCAGCAGGACCTCCTCGTCTGTTTCTCGTACGTCCGTAGCCGGTTGATAGTAGTGCGTGTGTTCCTCTTCTGTTCGAGTCCCTTGATTCGAGCATCGTTGGGTCAGTTCTTGAGTTGTCATGGCTATGATCTCCATTCTAGGCGCTTGGCCTATCGGTTTTCATGGTGGTGTTTACATGCACAGCAAGTTCATTCGGAAAGCGTTCACGATTGAACCGCGATTTTCTTGGCCTTAGCTTCAGCGGCTTTCTCCAGCGTGACACGCAGGATACCGTTCTCGTAGCGGGCCTGGACCGTGTCGGGGTTCACCGCATCGGGTAGCGTGAGGGTCCTGGAAAAAGTCCCTGTGCCACGTTCTCTACGATGGACCCTTTGGTCCTCCTCTGCCCCATTCGGCCGTTTTCCCTTGAGAGTCACCGTGTCTCTCAACACGGTCACCTCCAATACATCGGGATCGATGCCCGGAATTTCGGCGACCACGACAGTCTCATCTTCATGATCGTAGACATTGATCGTCGGAAAGGCGCCTTGCGGGACCTTTCGAAATCTCGAGGGACGATTCGCGGTGCCGAAGAAGCGGTCTATCTCGTCGAACGTTTTGCTGACATCAAAAAATGGATACAATTGGTTCAGTAACATGGTTAGTCACCTCCTTAAAGCTTATTAACGATTTCGTTTTATTAGTTTCACAGCTCAGGTTGCATATGCGATGAGTACTTAAGCAAAGTGCGTGCCACGCTGGAAGGAAAAACCATAAGATGCGTGTAGGAACAGGCTTACAGATATTGTAGTAGAGTTAGGCTTACGTCTATCGCCTGCCATTCTTGCAGCAGTGTCACCTGATCGCTTGTCAATTTGGCACTGATCCCTCCAAGTCCCACTTTGATTCCCGCACTGGCATGAAGAACGAATTGTCCTTCCCCTATACACAGAAATGCAACTCGGTAGGGAGTTTTTGGGCTCCCTCCCATCCACGAAGTATCGTAGACGCTTACGGTAGACGACCCAGACCTGAGCGCGGCCTTCGGCCGCAACCCAAAAGCATGTCTCTTGCGAAGATCGAAGAGGCCGCGGAGAGGCAGTCGCGAATGCTGTCCTCCTTCTTTGTGCCTTGGTGCCTTTGTGAGAGATATCTTTTCGTTACTGAGGTCCCTACTGTAGTTCTTAGGCAAATCTGACGCTATTCCAAGAGCTTGAGTAATCCAGGATTTACTGCTTACATCCATATTCCGGCGTTATCGAGATAGGGAGTCCTCCATTCTGCCACATATTTGTTGTCGGTCGCTAACTTCCAAAGTACCATTAGTGGTGTTATCAGCAAAAGCATATAATAACTTGTTAGATGTTCAGTGAGAGGGATACAATGAAACCAATAGGCCTATTTGTTAAAGCAGAATACTTAACGAAACTATCGAAGAAGCAAGTCATAACTCTATATCAAGTATTCCGGATTATCAATAATCTTGAGTTCCAAATACGTTCTTATCAGGCAATGGCAAATGAGCAGGATGAGTTATTTAGACTACGAAACCAGATTGAACTACATTTTGGAATAATGAGTTCCTACAAAGAAGCTATTAAAGAGTTTGATAATAAGCTCGCAAAAGAATTACTAGGGATGGATTTATCAGAAGAACTCTCTAGTGAAATCTCTGAATACTGCGAATGGCTGAGCACCCGGGAAACTGATCCATACTTACAAGCGGTTGATAGAGCTAGAAATTGTCTGAGATATCATTTTAAATCTAAAATATATGATGAATGTATAAAAGAAGGAAGTCAAAGCGAAGACCTTATGATAGGTTATGCGATAGGTGATACATACAGGGATTTTATGTATACTGAACCTTATTCAATGGAGCTGCAGTATATTTGTGGAACTGTGCCATCTACAGTCGAGAAAGGGCAAGCAAGTATTGACTGGATAAGGGATCGATCAGAAACAGAAACGAAAAAGTTTTTAGGAATTCTCAGGAAAGTTGCTTACGAACTATTGAAGGAAAATGTTTACAAAAAAAACATCTAACAAATCGCTCCAGGATACTCCTTGGTCGCTACGCTTCCGGCGAAGATCCTGAGCTTGTCGTTAGGTCACACACAACAAGCAATCATGGATTCTTCATTACCGTTTAACGTTGGTGACAAGGTTGCATCTCTCGCGGGGGAGGTTACATACACAATCACGAAAATAGGCCCCTATGTTCCCAGAGGGGAAAAATCTAAATGTAAGGGAAAACTAGCCATCTGGTTTAAATCCCCAAAGGCAAAGAAGCACAAGATAATCATCTGGGAGTCAGTTCTTATTGCACGAGAACTCCTCAAACGTGCCGGCAAATCTGGAAACGCTCATGTCTTTGACATGTACCTTGCCTTTTATCATTATTATGGAACAAATAATCCATTTCCCAATTTCTATGACAACCAGCAACTCATTTTCAAACTTGTGAAACTAATGACCTAACAAATCATTGGAGAGGGACGGCTCGTACCTCGCCGTCCCTCAATTCACCATTATCGCAGAAAATCGCTCTTTGAAATTACGTAATCAACCATTTGTCCAGTAGTACGGCTTGGTATCTCACCTTTACTAATTGACTCACGGTGCTACCGCTCCGGCATTTAGCCGTGACACTTCACGTTCGTACCTCACTTAATGAAGTGTCACATCCCACATCGTGGTCAAAGGGTTTAGATGCCAGCCGTTATGCCGGGCAAATGGATGGGACACTCCATTAAGCGAAGAATGAGCGTGGAGTGTCCCGGCTGAAAGCGAAGGCGAAGCAAACGTAATGCCGTATTCAACGGCTAG
>JADFMM010000241.1 GCA_022563885.1 Planctomycetota bacterium
CCCTTACCCGGATAGGAGCGGTATGGGAATTCGGGAAGAGGACAAGTAGGGACGGTTGGGTATTAGGTTTTAGGTATTTGCGATTCGCTATTCGCTGTTCGCTTTTGGCCTTCCCCCTTGCGCCTTCCGCTTTCACCTTTCACCCTTCACCCTTCACCCTTCACCCTTCACCCTTCAGCTTGTCTCTCGCATTCCGCGCAGCATCGCGGACGATTTCGGGCAGGGCGGGGTGGATGAAGATCATGTCGAGCAGGTCGGCGAGTGTCCCCTGCATCTTCATCATGGCGATGAAGATGTGGATCATATTGGAGGCCTCATCACCGAGGATGTGGGCGCCCAGTATGCGTTCTGTGGGACGCTCGATGATGAGTTTGGCGAAGCCATGCTCGTAGCCCCGCGCCAACCCGGCATTGCTGTCGGCGTACCGCGCCTTGCCGACGCAATAGTCCATCCCCGCGGCCTGCACCTCTTCTTCCGTGAGGCCCACGCCCGCGATTTCCGGAGTCGTGAAAATGGCGTGGGGCACGGGTCCATAGTCGATGGGGTCTTTGTCCTGCCCCTTCAGCATGCGGACCAAATACTCGCCCTCATAGTTGACGGTATGCCGAAAGAGATAGTTGCCCACGCAGTCGCCCAGGGCGTAGACGCCCGGCACGTTGGTCTGCAGGTGGCCGTCGACTCGGATGTAGCCTCCGTCGTCGGTCTGGACTGCGGTGTTGTCGAGGCCGAGGCTATCGGTACAGGGTGTGACGCCCGTGGTCACCAGGAGGGCGTCGCCTTTGATCAGCTCGGTCCTCCCTGCTCGGTCGCGACAGTGGAGTGTGAATTGAGGCGCCTTATACGCCACGCGGGTGGGTGTAAGGCCTGCACGGACGCGGTGCGTTCGGGCGAAGAGGGTTGCGAACTCGTCTGATATCTCCCGGTCCTCCTGTCGCAGGAAACGGCTTCTGACGATGAACTCGACCTCCGCGCCGGCGCCCGCATAGGCGTTACCCAACTCGACGGCGATGTAGCCGGCGCCCAGCACCAAGAGACGCTGCGGTAGGTCGGTCCGTCTCAGGGCCTCCTTGCTGGTCATGAAGGGCGTCCCAGCCAGGCCGGGGATGTCGGGCAGTTGGGGACGACACCCAGTCGCAATGAAGATCCGTTCGGCGGTGAGTGTCTCCTCTCCCGCCTTCAACACATGGTCTGATTTGAACTCGCTGTGGACGGGGTAGAAATCGAGGTTCTCTGTCTCTTTCAAGGCCGCCGCCTGCCGGGCCGACATGCCATCCACCGTCCGAGAGATGCGGTCAACCAGAGCGCCGAAGTGGACGCGGGCGTCCGACTCAGAGGTGACATTGATGCGTTGGGCCTCCCTCAGACGATGGGGGACTTCGCTGGGATAGATCAACATCTTGGAGGGAATGCACCCGCGATTAAGGCAGGTGCCCGCGACGGCATCGTATTCAATCACGGCGGTCTTCAGTCCCATGGCTGCCGCGGGCAGCGCGACCTTAAGACCACCTCCACTGCCAATGACGATGACATCGTACTCTTTCATAGGGCATTCATGCTTGCTCAGCTTCAATCCGGTGCGGGTGTCAAACCAAATGTCACCATACAATTCTTTCCGATCCCTCTAAGGGACCGGCAAGAAATAACATGGACTTTTGAATGCCCAATTGCACCCCATCTTTGATCGCTTCTCAATCGCAAAATCCGCGACGTAGAACTGCTACGCCTGTGGTTTTGCTCAATCGGGCGCGACCAAATATAGGGCACACTTGAACCCCAAATTGTCCAAGTTTTTTCTGGCCGATCCCTAACCCTACACGGTTTGAAGTTTGCGGGCAATCCATCCGGAGAAGCAATCCTGTCAAAGCCTCTATTATTTGCTGCAAGTGTCACATTTCCCAAAGCAATCCTTGACGGTTCAGTATCCGCTGCCTAGAATAGAGGTACTCAGGACAAGGCTCGGTCAGAGCAATGGACGTTAAAACACGGAGGTGTGTGGTCATTGAGCAAGCAGGGTGAGATAGTCCAGTCTTGCCGACCCCGAGGAGGGGCGGCTAGTCACGTCGTGCCAGTCCATCCATACCGACACGCCCGTAGTCCAAACAGGGTCCTTCATCGCGGTCAATCCCAAGAGAAGTCTCTCAGACCAAAGCAGGCCGCCTACGCACAATCAAGGAGGATGAGTTGACCTATGAATTCTTCAGACAGAGTAACACCTCGAGAAGTACAGGGACGTGTTTCCGAGGGGGTGAATGAGGCGGCTGCCGGGGACCCTGAGGTTGATCGTCGCCGGCTGGTGAATCGTTTCGAGGTCTGGCTGGATGAGGTCCTCGATCAGGATGCGACCCCCTCGGGCATGGCGCAAGAGATCCTGGACCGCTTGAGACAGGACGAGTCTGGCGGCGAGACATCCCTGGAGTCCTGTGATCTCTATTCCCTCTGGAATGCCGTGGTCGGCCTCACCCAGGAGATGCGTAACCATGCGGGCGCTTCCCAAGACCTGGTACGCTCGCTGAGTCCGGTGGCGACTCAAGTCGCGTCCATAGAGAAACAGGTCGTCCATCTGGAAACGACCCTGGACCGACAACGGAGCGAGGCCCAGAAGTCTCTCATCGCCGAGTTTGAGCGGATGCTGGCGGAACAACGCAAGGCAGCCGAAAAGGCCAAGCACCTCCACATGCTGAAGGAGGCGGCCGAATCACTCATCGACCTTCGTGAGAGCCTCGCTAGCGCACTGGAGCGGGCTCGGACTGCGCTGCAAGAGACACCGCCTGAACCGCCCCCCGGTTTTTTTAAGCGACTGATGGGTCGTCCCACGGACCCCAAGCCCCAGTTGGCGGCGACAGAGGTGGTGATTGCGGCTCAGGGGCAGGGGCTGGAGCGGGTCGAAAAACTTCTCTCTCAGTGGAATATCCACCCCATGGACCTGGAGGGGTCCCTTTTCAGTCCCGTGACCATGCGGGCTATCGAACAGATCGACACCACGGACCATCCGGACGGCACGATCCTGGAGGTCTTGCGACGCGGCTACTGGCAGGGCAAGAAGGTCTTTCGAGCGGCTGAGGTCAAGGTGGTGCGAAACCAAGCCGAATTGGAGAGCCAGTAATCATGCAAGCGAAGACCTTGACCTGTCCCGTGTGCAAGGCGCACCTCAACGGCACAAACCGCTGTTCGGGCTGTGGGGCGGATTTAAGTCGAGTGCTGGTGGTCGCCGCGCAGGCCGCACTCCTGCGCGAGCAGGCAAGAGAGGCGCTAGGGCGGAGACGCTACGGCGTCGCAAGCGATCTGAGTGCCCGGGCTCAGTTCCTCCATCACACCCCAATGGGTCAAAAACTGCTCGACATGGCGCGCATCCTGGCCGCAACACGCGTGGAGCCCCTTGCCGACATGCCCGCTACGTAGGAGCCTCGCATAAATAAGTGTTGGCTTAAGGAGAAGGGGCCGGCATCTGAAAATGTGCGACACTTGGCCGAGACGGAGCCCAATTGCAGATAAGTTGCGGCAAGTGATGGTCTGAAGGAATCAGCAGGAGTAGGGTGCTGGGCAATAAAGGCTTGGTTCACAAGAGTGTGCATATGGGCAACAGTCCTTCCGATCTGTTTTCGTGCTCGTGCTCAGCGAAGCGGTACTCGTAATCGAGAACGCGGAGAAGCCGATTACGGGTACGATTCATACGTCGAGTCGTGTAACCCAGAATTGAACCAGGCAAAAAAAAAGGATACTTACGTTGAATTCCATCCCACCGCCGGCGGGTGCCGGCGGTGCGATGGAAACAACTTCGAACGTAAGTATCTGAAGGAGGAGAGGTCTATGTCAAATTGCTTCGGTTAAGAAAAGAGCAATTTTTGAAGTCGTTCATCATATTCTGTTGTCACAAAGAACACTGTATAAGTGCCTGGCCCGGCAGCGGCGCAACGCCGATTTCCGATAAAAGAAGAGTTTTTCTAGAAAAAGAGCCCAATCACCAGTTTTCAGCCCAGAATGCCGATTCTGGAAGATCAGGGACGCGAATAGATATGGTTTTCCCGTCGCGCAGCCGATGGGCGAAACCATCAATAATAGATATAATCAATATTTCCCGAAGGTTGTTCCGGGCCGCGTGTCGGTCCGGAAGGGGCTGGCAGGCAGTTTTTCTCTATTGAAGAGGTTGGGTTGAGCCGCGTTTTCCCAGCCGTAGCGGACCTCTGCGGGTCGACTGACCTGATCGCTCCAGACCAAGATGCTGTCTCCGTCGATCCGCGCCTGGGCCGGCACGAAGGGGCCGCCTTCTTTGGCAACGACGAAATCGGTCAAGGCTCCCCCCTTGGCCATTAGTCCGGACCCGGTGTGGTCGAAGAAAATGCGAATCCTGTGGCCTTCGACCTTGAAGGAGCGGTAGAGAGGGCCGCAGTGGACTAAGTCCTCCTGGCCATAGTGCTCGGATCTCGCCCAGAGGGCCAGGCGTTTGCCCACATCCTGCTTGTTGCGGGGATGGATGTTGTCGGGGTTGCCGATGTCCATGGTCACGACGATGCCGGTGTTGGCGGTGTTTCGATGGGCGATGAGCTGGGCCGCGCGGATTTCCGGAGTCTGACCCTTGTAGGGAGCGATCTGCACGAAGTAGAAGGGAAACTCCCCTTGGCCCCAGTCCGCCCGCCAGTTGCGGATCATGGCCGGAAAGAGGGTTCGGTATTGATAGGCGCGACCGGCATTGGACTCCCCCTGGTACCAGATCACCCCGGCGATACGGTAGGGGATCAGCGGGGCGAGCATGGCATTGTAAAGCGTGCCCGGCCGATGGGGATTGCCGGGATCACCGAGATGCCGGAAGCCGGGGCGCCTTGGCGTGGGTTTTCCGGCCTCTTTCGCTTCCTTGACACTTTTCTCCCATTTGGCGAGTTGCGCCTCGTGCTTTCTCTTGGCATCCGCGTAACTCCCTTGAGCCGCTTCGAAGCGGTCAATGATGGGCCGGAAGTCCTCGTCTGCTTCGAGTATCTGCCGCCGCGTCCAGGCCTCGGCCGGTGTACCGCCCCAACTGGTGTTGATGATGCCGAGAGGAACTCCCAATTCCTGGTGCAGGGACCGCGCGAAGAAATAGGCCACGGCTGAAAAATCAGGCACGGTCGCTGGAGAACAGACCTGCCATGACCCTTCACAGTCGGTCAACGGCGTGTCGGCCGTCTTTCTCTGCACGTAAAAGAGGCGGATTTCGGGGTAGTCGGCCGCTTGGATTTCTCTCTCCGAATCATTGGAATTGCGAACGGCCCACTGCATATTGGACTGTCCCGATCCGACCCATACCTCACCTGCCAGCACGTTGTCCAGGGTAATCTTGTTCTTGCCGGTGATCGTAATCGTGTGCGTATCACCCGACTTGGGCGTGGCGAGCCTGACCTGCCAGCGGCCCTGGGCATCCGCCTGCACGCTGGTCGCCGTACTTTGCCAGGAGCCCTGCACCTTCACTTCTTCTCCAGGTTCGGCCCAGCCCCAGATAGGCGCGTTTGTCTTTTGCTGGAGGACCATGTTGGAGCCGATGATGGCGGGGAGTCTCACATCAGCCCATGCGGGACTGTGGGATAACGCCAGGATCATGAGCAGGAAGGTGGGTAGGCGGTACATGGGGTTCCCTTTCAACTAAAATGAGTCAAGATTGCACCTGATGACACGGTCAACCATAGCAAAATCTACGGCGAATGGAAGGCCCCGGTCGCAACAGAGCGATAGCGCCCGTGTGTGTAGGAGTTGGGGTGTGACTCGCCCTTTGATTGCTGATCACTGGCCACTAATGACGGCCTTGCCAAGGCCGGGGAAAACCGATAGGCTCTTGCCCGCAGGACCGGAAGAGGACGTATCGTCTGATGACCCTCGGGGTGTCGGGCGCAATCCTGCGGCTTGAGGCTCCCAGCCAGAAGGACATAAGTAGAGCATGACTAAGGTCCGCGTCGTATTGGTGATGGGTAGCTTGAATGAGGAATCCGCAACCTCGGCCATGATTCAATTCGTGAAGGCCCGCCTGGAGGCGCTGGAGGCCCAGGTCGATTTGATCGACCTGAGAGAGGCCGAACTGCCTCTCTTTCAGCCGAAAATAGCCAAGGAAGTCCCTGCCTACCGGGATATGGAACCCCTAGTCCGTGAGGCCGACTGCTTTGTGTTAGGATCGCCGGATTACCACGGCATGCCCTCCGGCGCCATGAAAAACTTTTTGGACTATTTTTGGAGAGAATTCTCGGGCAAGCTCTTCGGCTACGTCTGCGCGTCAGACGAGAAGGGCCTCACGCCGATGGATGCCATGCGAGTCGCGATTCGCCAATGCTACGGCTGGAGCCTACCCTATGGCGTCAGTGGGGTCGAGGGTAGCGACGTGCGGCCCGAAGGGGAAGTCGTCAGCTCCACCCTGACAGACCGACTGACCATGTTGGCCCACGATTTGGTGAATTATGGGGGTGTCATTCGCGAGCGACGCGAGCGGGACTTGGACGGCGACCATCCGACCTTCATGGCCAACCTGCGGAGCCGCGCATAATTAAATGAGTCATTTTATTATGCGCGGTTCCTGAGAAGCTGAAAGAACCGGCGTACAGGACAGGAGAGGCAAGAACATGGAACGTTTGACTCATGCGGCAAAAGGGGAGGAGCCTTCGGAATCCGCGACAGGGTCGAGCAGATCGCGGCGGTCTGTCGTGCCCGGTGCCAGCCGTGTGTGCTCCATTTGCCTATGCCTTGTCGCCATGAGTGGATGCAAGAGTCCATCAGCGCCTGTGGAGGTTCTTTCGGAGCCTGAACCTAACGGATCTGACTCTGTGATGCCGCCGCCTGCCAAAAGATCGGCCGGTCCGCAAGCGGATACCTTTACCCTAACCGGCACGATCGTGTGGAAGGCACTGGAGGGAGGCTTCTTTGCCATCCATTCAGATGACGGCAAGAAGTATGATCCGATCAACCTGCCCGATGCGATGAAACAGGACGGGCTCCGCATCAGCGTCACGGTCCGGCCCCAGAAGGGGGCGGCTAGTTTTCACATGTATGGTGCACTCGTCGAAATCGTCCACACGGACCCGGGCAAGGCAGTCACGCGGTGAAGACCGCCGTAAGGAGGAGCGCGACGTGAATCAGTCGGACGAAAGGTCGAGGCGCGATGTCCTCAAATCTCTGGGGTATGCGGGCCTCTCGGTCGCCTTGTTCCCTCGACTGGGCCGGGGCCGTCCGTCTGCGGCGAACGCGATGCGCATCACGGGCCCCGCCGTTCCCGCCTTGGCGGAATTCGATACCGCGATGTGCGACTTTATGCAGGCGCGGTCGATCCCGGGAGGTAGTCTGGCCCTCACGCACAAGGAAAGACTCGTCCTGGCCCGCGGCTATGGCGCCGGCGAACAGGACTTGACGGTTAAGTCTACTTCACTGTTCAGGATCGCCAGTGTTTCGAAGCCTCTGACTGCCACGGCTATGCTGCGTCTCGTCCAAGACGAGCAAACGACGCTCTCGACACGAGTCAGTGACATCCTGGAGGGGCAGGCCCCTGGGCCCGGGACTGGGGATCCTTACCGGGAGGAGATGACGGTTCAACACCTCCTGCAGCATCTGGGTGGATGGGATCGCGGTAAGACCTTCGATCCAATGTTCCGTGACTTCGAGATCGCCAAGGCTCAGGGTGTTGCATTGCCCATCCAAAAGCAGGACATCATGGATTCTATGAAGGGCCAACCACTGCAACATCGGCCCGGGCAGACCTATGCCTACAGTAACTACGGCTACTTGCTCTTGGGACGGATGATTGAAGCAATCACCGGTCGGTCCTATGAAGACTATGTTCGGGCTACGGTCTTGGCGCCTCTTGGTATCGTACGTCCCCGCCTTGCCCGGACCCTGCCGGAGCATCGGTACCCCAATGAAGTCACCTACCATTCAAGCAACTCGGGGAAGACCGTGTTCGATGCATCGGGTCGTCAAGTCCCTGCGCCCTACGGGGCCTGGAATATTGAGAACATGGATGCCCACGGGGGTTGGCTGGCCTCGGCGGTCGACCTAGTTCGGTTTGCAGCAAGCTTTGACGGGCTAGACGCCAGTCCCGTTCTCAGTCCGGCCGCCATCAAAAAGATGTTTCAGCTTCCGGGAAACAGGCCTGCGGACGTCTATCAACGCGGCGACGCCTACTATGGCTGTGGTTGGTCTGTACGAGACTGGGGCAACGGGCGTCGCAACACCTGGCATGGCGGGAGCCTGCCGGGCGCCCACACGCTGCTGGTGAGGCGCTGGCGCGACAGTCTGAATTGGTGTGTCCTCTTCAACCAGCGGGAGGACCCCAGTGGCCTCAGCTATTCAGATATTGACCCTCTCTTGCACAAAGCTGCAGACAGCGTGAAAGCCTGGCCCACGCACGATCTCTTCCGCGAATTCCTTGCGTTGGAGTAGCCTGACGGTGAAGTCGCGATGCGCTAGGCGTCGAAATCCAGTTGTTCAATGAACGGAAGGAATGCACCATGAAGACTCGATTTATCATGACCCTTATCAGTATCACCCTCATCTCGACCGTCTCGTGCTCCATCTCGACTGTCTCCCTCATTGAGCCGCAGTCCCGATCCCTTTTCAACGGCAAGGATCTGAGCGGTTGGCATGTGGACATCCCCAAGATGGACAAAGACCCCAATGTGAGCAGCGCCTTTATCGTGCGCGAGGGCTTGCTGGTTAGCCTGGGGAACCCCAAGGGACACCTCATCACCGATGCCGTCTACGAGGACTATCGGCTGGAGGTAGAATACCGCTTTTCGGCCAAGCCGGGCAACTGCGGGGTCTTGGTACACAGCTCGACACCCCGGGCGCTTTACGGCATGTTCCCTCAATCGATTGAGGTGCAGATGATGCATGAGAACGCCGGGGATTTCTGGTGTATCGTTCAGGACATCAGCGTGCCCGACATGGAGCGTCGTCGCGGCCCCAAGGCAGAGTGGGGTATCATCGAAAACAAAAAGCGTCGCATCAAGAATCTGACCGAAGGCTCGGAAAAACCAGCCGGGCAGTGGAACCGCATGGTCATAGAGTGCCTCGACACGTCGATAAAGGTTTGGGTCAACGGGGATTTGGTCAATCATGGTTTTGACTGCACGGCCGACAAAGGGCAGATTGCCCTGCAAGCGGAAGGCTCTGAAGTGGAGTTTCGGAAGGTGGAGCTGACTCCGATTACGGCACTGAGTGATGCCGGCTGAGCTTACCCGCGCGTAAGGGATCGGCAAGAAATAAGTTGGACAAT
>JADFMM010000242.1 GCA_022563885.1 Planctomycetota bacterium
TTCACGAAGTTATTGTTGAGCCAGAGGATCTCCAACACCAGGAGCGATCTTAGCGCATCGATATCGGTAATCTGATTGTCGTACAGAGACAACATTCGCAGTCGGACCAGATTGCGTAACGGCCGGATGTCCCAGACGAGGTTCCCGCCGATCCCCAACTCCACCAATTGAGTCAGCCCCGCCAGAGCGGTGACATTTCGAATCTGATTATCGCTGAGCCCCAACACCGTCAAGTCATGTAATCCTGCCAGCGGAGCGACACTGACAATACGATTAGCACGTAGATCCAGATACTCGAGATGATTCGCCGCCTCCAGTCCCACCAGACTCGCCACATCTCCATGCACGAGTTCCAGCCGTCTCAGAGAGAGCATGTCCCGTCGTGTGGGGTTGGCCTTGCCCAGCGTGGCTTCGATGAAGCGCTTGAGCGTAGGGTCCGGAATGGAGACCGCGACCCGGGTGAGCCGGGGATAGGTATCGCCGGCGACCCTCTGCCAGATCTCCTGGCTGCCATTGACTTGCTCATCGAGAAAGTCCCAGCCTGCGGCCAGATAGAGTTCTTGGCCCTGCATCTGAACCGTAGAGGCTGGTGTCCCTCCGTCGCTGGTGGGCTGTCCCGAGGTCCCCAGGTCCCAGAAACACCCTGTGACCGAACCACCTCGGCTGTCTCCGAGCAGACCACCCTCCAGCCGGTCGCCCCGCACGGCACCACTACTGTAACAGTGAAACAGATCACCTTGGTCCAGGCGCCCTACCAGTCCGCCGACCGCGTCACGGCCTTCCACGTCGGCCCAACTGTAGCAGTTGGAGATGCCACCCGCCTGGAGTGATCCGACGAGTCCCCCCAATTGGGCAGTGCCTGCTATCGCCCCCTCCGTGTAGCAGCTTGATACATGGCCCCCCTGCTGACTGCCCACAAGGCCCCCCGCGTCCACGCTCTCGCCATCGACGAACCCGGTGACAAAACAGCCATCGATGGTCCCCCAGCTCATCGCAGCCAATCCTGCACTGGGACCCTGTTGCGAGACCACCCACACGCGCTCCAGACCCAAACTCGAGACGACACCCCCAACCCCAATCGCACCGAATAGCCCCAGATAGCTGTCGCCGGCAAAGACGATATTTCTAAGCACATGCCCATTGCCATCGAAGGTTCCGGAGAAACGGGGATCCAGGTTAATGTTTCGGATGGGCGCGATCAGCGCCTGCTCGAACACCCTCCCCCCCGGCCGATTCGGGTCAAGGTCGATGTCCGACACCAGGACAAAGTGTCCGTGATAATCGGAGGGCGTAGCGCCCAAAAGCATCAGGTCGTCTGCATGGGCGATCTTGAAGGGATCCATCGGTGTGCCGCTTCCCCCCGAATAGGCCCATACCGCGGAACTCAGCGGGATGCCTACCAAGAACACCACGAAAAAACCGACGCGCATGCGACAATGCATACCATCCTCCTTGCCCGAGTCCTCAAGTGGCGTGTCCTGTTCTTTCTTATGCTGGGTGCATCAGAGAGTAACGGGCCTGATGATAGCAGCAACTCGCCTCTTTGTCAATATAGATAAAGATGAGAGCGCAGACTCCCCTCCTCTCAAAACGTATGTAACTTGCCACCCGACACATGCAAAACCCGTTTCACGGTGCATTTGCCTTTGAAGTGGAAGCTTGGCGTCCTATAATGCTAGTAATGGATGGACGTATCAAAACACCTCCCGTGAGCAGCCTCGATGCTACAGCCGTGTTGGACACAATGACCAAAGACACCATGCGTGGGCCCACGCATCGACAGCAGTGCCTCTTTCTGATCGGGGCCCTCCTCGTCACCGCCGCCACCTGGGCTGACACCTTCCCCGCCTCAGGGAAACACGCCATCTACATTCGTGTCCATAGCGTGGATACGCTCGGACTGGAGGAGTATCCCAGCCTTCTGAGCAACATCGAGGACAGGATCGACCGGCTGGGTCGGTTCTGGGCGGAGAACTCCGGCGGTAAGGTGAGCTTTCGGTTTGATTACATCTTCGACACCCCTATCGAGTTAGACAGCGGTCGCCACCGTCCCGAAGATTGGCTGGACCAAGTCCATAACATACTCTTAAAGACCTATGACTTTGACATAGCGGACTACGCCGGCGTGAAGGCCTACGATGTGAGGGGCACGGCCAAGGAGGAGGAGCAGACATGGGCAGGCATATCTTTCGGCCCCAAGAGGAGGATCTACCTGCAGTCCACTCGTTTTCTGGTCCTTGCCCATGAGACCGGACACCAACTCGGCCTGGGCCACGCCTCCGCTTTTCACACCTCGGAACCGACCTTCGTCTGGAATCCTCATACGCAATCCTATGTTCGCTACGATCAGACGCGACACGGGTATGTCCCCATGCCCTTCGCCATCGAAGAGAATGTCTATGGCCACTACGACAGTGTCATGGGCAACCGTGTGGCCGGTCATGTCTCGACCGAGATGAAGCGGAGTCGCAGTTGGCTACCCCCTTCCACACATCGAAAGCTCTCTTCGGCTTCCGGAGGGCGGATCAGACCCGGTGAACCGTCTGGGCCTCTCTTTCGCGTCTTCGCCCACGATCAACTCGAGAGCGCCACCCGAGAAGACGAGCAGGGCTATCCGATCTACGGCGTGACAGAGACCTACGATCCAACACGCCTCTTCAGTCTCTCCTTCGATCGTACGGTCGAGACGTATGACGTCAGAAACAGAGACTTCGCCTATGAGGTTCAGGAAATCAGCCTCGAATACCGAAACAACAGCCGGTACAACGGCCTCTTCTTTTCGATCGACGATACTTTGGTTGATGTCAATGAGGCCGGCAAGGTGTGGCACCTGCCCGCCGAAATCGGTAATTGGCTGGACGAGTTCGAATTGGGGACATCGTTTTATGTCGGCGATGACGAGGCCTTCCTCGCCTCAAACCCTCCTGCTCCGCTGGCGCCCGAGATCGTGCGTCCCGAGCGCTACCTCTTTGAAATTGTCGATGTCAACGACATCGACGGCCACAGCTATATCGACCTCATCGTTGAACTCGTTTCCGTCGAGGAGCTACCGCCTCCCGATATTCCTCTGACCATGCGTACGGGGGGTGGTAGATCGAGGCTACGCGAAGAGGAGGGTTAGGCTTTAGCCCATAGGCTTTAGCCCAATGCCAAGGAGCCCATGAACTCGTCGATGCGGGTCACCTCGGCGTACGGGGACGAGAGCGCGGCCATGAAGGCCGCGTGGACCGTGGCAGCCTTGATCGGTTTCCCCCGAAACTCCAGGTCCCGTGTCGCGCAGGCATCTTCCACCAGGGTACAACGGAATCCAAAGTCAAAGGCCGCGCGGACGGTGGCATCGACACACATGTGGCTCGCGGCCCCACACACCACCAACTCCTTGACCTCTTCCGTCAGGAGGAGATCCAGCAGTGCGGTGTCACGAAAGCTATTGGGAAAGTGTTTACGGACCACGATTTCCCCCTCTTCCGGTTCCACCTTTTCATGGATCCTCGCGCCGTCGGTGTCCGGTAGAAGGAACGTGGCATCGGGTCGCTTCGAAATATGCTGCACAAAAAATACCGGCGCGTGTGCCTTACGAAAGGCCCTTAACAGTTGTCCGCCATGGCTGGCCGCCTCTTCCATCCCCACCAGTTCCATCGGGCCGCCGGGAAAGTAGTCGTTTTGAAGGTCGATCAGCAGGAGTGCTTGAGTCATAAAGGATTCCTCTTCATCCATGTTCAGGTCACTAGCGCGTTCACATGTCACGCGTTGCCCGGACCCTACTCCAGGGTCAATGCATTGTCAATGGTTCCGTCAGCGGGCGAACGAGTGGATAAAAGAGCAGGATGGCCACCTCCGCCGTGGACTTCCAACAAGTGCTAGAAACGCAAAATCTTCAATTACTTTGCCCTTTTGATCAAAATTTCTTGATTCAGCCGCAAGCTTTGTTAATGATATGCCCCCAGGATGTCCGAATAGAGTCATTATCGGAATTAGAAACCTTTGTTGTTCATGGAGGACCACAAAATGGCCAAGAAAAAAGCCAAGAAGAAAGTAGGAAACAAGAAGGCCGGCAGGAAGAAATCGATGGGCCAGGAGCCGCTGATTGTTGCCAGCAAGATCAAGGCATACATAAAAGCCAAAGGATTGATGACAGCTTCAGATTCACTCGAAGCCATCAACGTGAAGGTCCGTGCCCTGATCGATGAAGCCGCGGAGAGAACCAGATCCAACCGTCGTAGCACGGTCAAGCCACAAGATCTCTAAGATAAGACTTTGATCAGAAACCGGCTCGCTACACTGCGAGTCGGCTTCTGTAACTTCCTCTTGAACCACCTTCTTTCGCTCTCCATGCCTATTTCCGCTTAACCCACCGGAAACGAAAGGTAGCGCGAATACGTTCTGTAAGACAAACGCCAAGCCCTTGAGTGCTCGTACGAAAATCGGCTTTGCGCAGCGCTTCAAGTGATGTCTTGGATCGGCGACGCCACGGCCCGGCAAGCAGGGTTCCACCTAAGATGCCCAACAGTGTGTTTCTAGACGGACGCAAATCGTTGCTCCACACCTATCGCTGCACAGCCTGCCTTAGATTCGCAAGCAGTTCATCGCCAGTGCGACTCTCAAATGAAGAGGTTCCGAAGAGTTGGTGTCTCTCCAAGATCTCTCTGTCCCTGTCGTAGTAGGCTTGCACACAGCCAACACCGCCTTCGACCACTCCGGCAAACGCGTGTTGGCAATCTAACAACCAAGCGCCCATCTCCTCTTCAAACTCGGCAGGATAGATCAAGGCCACCACACATCGACCTTCATCCGCCTTCGCCAAATGGACCTTGGCCCTACAGGGGGGCTGATGCGTGACGGCCAGATTGATCAAGTGTCTATACTCTCTTCGGCCGAAATCCAGATCGGACGCATAGAAGAACATGCCCGCCTCCAGATGAAACGTCTCTTTGGGCAATCCCTTGAGTTCAATCTTGCCGTCGGGATAGGCCTTGTGGATCTTATAGACCTTCCCGTCTTGGTACCGCTCGGACTCCAGCAACTCCGCCACCTCTTCGGCCGTAAAACCGAGTCCGGTGTGATCACCAAAGTCGAACACATACAGGCCGCGATAACGCTCCGGCTTTTCTAAACGTGGTAGATGCATGGTGAGATAGTATACGGGGGTGCGCCATGCAAAGCAATCCCGTTGAAGCACATAAACAGCCTGGGGTCCACGTCGATGCCACGCGGCGGCTACAGAGCAAGGTCGTGTGTCCTGACAGAGCCTAGTTTGGGGGCACAGGCAAGTGCACCTCATGGAGGGCCAGGGCGCCGCCCGTCGTCTGTACCAATTGCGCCAGTGCTATGTTGTACTGCACCAGGGCCTGGGTAGTGGCCCGCTCTGCATCGGCGACTCCGTCTTGGGCCTGAAGCTTCACCAGCAGAAACTCGGGTGTGAGTCTTTCCCGTACTTGCTCCGTTTCTTCCAGGGCCAGGAGGTGGGCCAGAGCCGCTTCGGCCGCCTGCTGCTGAATGGCTATCTCGGCAAAGTTGGTGTGTACGCCGCGAAGGCGTTCACGTGCCTGTGCGGCCACTTGGTCCGTTGTCGCCTGGAGGGTCGCGACGGCTTTTTGACGTTCGAACTTTCTGCTTTGCAATTCAGCCTTACGGAGCCGATTGCCCAGTGGAACCTCCATCACCAGACCGATGCCAAAACTCTTGTGGAGAGTGTCCTCCAGCAGGTCGTGGGCAGCGCCAAACTCCCGATCCAGGGTCTGCGTACTGGCGGAGGCCACCAGGTCGAGCCGAGGCATCTTTTGCCGGTTCGCCAGCATGAGGTTGATCTCGGCGATTTCAATACGGGCGCGTCCTTGCCGCAAGATCGGGTTTCGCTGAAGGGCCCGCTGCAACACATCGTCGGCGTTGATGACGTTCAGTGTGTCTTTGGGTCGACTGACCAGTTCGACGCGAATGTCATCGACGAGACTCATGCCCGAATCGGCCATGAGCCGAACGAGATTGTCCTGAGCATCCATGACCCGCTTGCTGGCTTGCACAATCAAGGCTTGGCGGATGTTGACACTCACCTGGGCTTGCCGGATCTGCACATCGGTTGCGTCAATATCACGACGCCCCACCACCTTTTCCAGGGTCTGGGTCGCCCGTGCCAGCAACTGCTGAAAGGTCTCCAGGTCCTGTTGGGCCTGATAGAGCTGCCAGTAAGTGGCTGTCACCTCAGTCACCAACTCCTCCGCCCTGGATTGAAAATCGAGCAGTGCGATGCTGTGGCCCAGTTTTGCAATGTCGATCCCCGCCAAATTCACGTTTTTCCAGGCATCGCGAAGCAGGGGCTGTCTCAACTGAAACGCGAGCACCGGTTCGAATCGACGACTCGGCGTGCGATTGAAGAGATCGTCCCAACTGTTGGTGAGCAGATAGCTGGTGGACCACTCTCCGCCCCACTCTGTTTTCTTGCGAAGACCGGATTCAAAGAGGGCCACATCGACTTGGTGATCTCGCTGATCGAGCTGGTGGGTCTCTTGGTTTCGTCCGCGTTGGCCCGTCCGAAGAGTGTCCAATCAAAGTCTGCCTCGCTACGAATCACCTCCTGCTCGGCAATGGCCGGATCGAAGCTCACCTCTCTAATCTGGGGACTGTTGGCCAGCGTGGCTGCGATGGCCTGGGCCAGCGAGATGTGCTGAGTCTTGACCGGGCCACTCGGTGACTCCTTAGAACTTATCTCCAAGGGGCCCAGTTGAGAGGTCCCTGCGGCCCGCAATACATCCAAGCCCTCGGGGTCATTGGCGTCCGTCGGGGCCAGTCGTGTCTGGGGCCCCTGCTGAGCGATCGCCTCTTGATATCGCCGGGTGGCGTCTTGAAGCGTTTCAAGGCGATGGTGACGGGGACACCCAACCAACAATGTAGAGACGCACGCCAAGAGACAAACTGATCCCAGGCTGTATCGGAAAACTCGATCTGGCTTCGAGCGGCCCTTTTTCCGCCTGGCCCCATCCGACTGCATTGCCGGTAGAACAAACATCGCCAGCTTCGCCGTCTTTGCCAGCCGTAAAAATTGCTCGCTCTCGGGCCGGCGACGGAGTTTTCCGACAAAGCCTAGGGTCATACCTAACAAGCTCCTCTATTCTGCAGGTACCGGCGCGCACTGGACCTGCACATGTTCACCGGCCGGCCGTTTGCTCGGATTGGGTACCTCGATGCGCACGGTCACGGTATTACTGGCTGCATCCGCCACGGCAGCGACGTAGATGACACGCCCGCGCACTCTTATCGGATCCGGCGGGTAGAAGGTGACATTCAGCTGAACGCCCGGTTTGATCAAGGCCGCCTGCACAATGGGGATACTGGCGTCAATCCACAGAGGGTCCGTTTTCACGATGCGCATGACCTCGTCCAGACTGTTCACGGACTCGCCCTTCTCCACATGCGACTGAGCAACGATTCCGCTGATCGGGGTTTTGAGCTGCATCTCGTAGAGGCGAATCCCAGACTCGTGCAACTGACGCACAGCCTGATCATGCTCGAATCGAGCTAGGTCGAGAGACAACTCCGCAATGCGAACATCCAGTCGGGCATGCTCCACTTCCAGCTCCGTGGCAGCGAAGACTTGAGCCGCGTTTGTCAACTTCCTCAGATCGACCTGCTTCTGGGCCAAGGAGGCCTGACTGGCCAAGATTTGGGTAAAATCTTCACTCTGTGCCTTGATCTGTGCCAATCGGGCCTGTTCCGCCCGATCGTCAAGGTAGGCCACAATCTCCTCGGCTTGCACCTCATCTCCATCCTTGAAGGGCATCTTGGAGAGACGGCCGGCTTGCACGAAGGACAGGGTCACATCGCCACTCGGCTTGGTGATGGCGCGGACCGCTCTACTGGACATCAAGCCCAATCTCGTCGCGCCCTGTACAAAGGGGCACAGGCATAAAACAGCAAGCAGAGCGACGACAAGTCCTCGTCTAGGTAACGTCATAGTCATAAACCTCCATATGTGGTGACTTTGTCGGCGATTTCCGCAGCAAAGATCAGAAAAACCGGTATTCGGAAACCACCGTCGCGCGATCAGAGGCATACTCAATAAGCGTCCTGCCAGCGCCGCTGGATGACGATCTAGGAAAACCGAAAATCGGCAGTCTCACCGCGTGTGAAGGCTATCGATTTTATGGGACATCACTGAGAAGATCACTCCCTGAAGAAACGACTTGCCTGTCCCCCATTAAGAACAAGTCAATTTATTCGGATATTCGATTCAGGGATCTATGAAGGTGTGAACAACCCGCGTCCGCGGGGAGAAAGTGTGCATGACAATAAGTTCCGTCTGCAGGGCTCCCCGCTACAGCACGGAAAAATCGATCTCAGTTAGACCAGAACGGACACCCAATCCGTCAGATAAACCGACCAGGCCGTCTCTCACGTCTACATCGAGCCAGGACAGAGCAATACGACCGTCGTAGTAAAGCTCCACCTGGAAGGTGTTGCTGTTGGCTCGACCGTATTCACTGATGTCTTCCCAGGTGATGACCACGCGGTCGTCGAGTTCCCGCGTGCTGATGGTGCCACCGGCAGTCGGATCCAGATCATGGAACAGGGCCGAGACGCGGGCGGTATCGAGATGATCCTCAAGCGATGGGGAAAAATCGCTATCCCCTGCGGTGAAGGTGATGTAACCGTTGCTGCCCACGTAGAACGAAGAGAAGCTTTGGCCATAGAGGGACACGGTATGACCCTGGCTCAGATTCACGCGTTGGCTGTCGTCATCGCCGAGGTCAAGCGCAGAACCGCCGGCCGGATCGGTCGGCAATTCCTGGATGGCCTGTCTGACGATGCTATAGGGGTCGCCCGGACTGCCCGGCGTAAATTCTATAGACGTGAAGGCCAGATCAAATAGATCGCTGTCACCGCTGAACTGCTCGAAGGGCAAGGTCGTGGAGACCACGTCATCGTTTTCAATGGTGCCGATACCCACGCCATCGACAATGGTCGCGCCCTGGGCATGACTCAAGAGCACGGTGAAGGTCTCATTGGCCTCCGGGTCAGCATCGCCGTTGACGGCGACCCGAACCGAAGCCTGCGTTTGGCCGGCCGGGAGGGTGACGGTGGTATTGACGGCACTGAAGTCCATGGGGTTAACGGCACTGCCGGCCTGAGTCGCCGCCTCTACGGTCACGTCCTGACCCGCAGGGCCAGAGAGGCTGACGGTGAAATCGAAGAGCGTCTGG
>JADFMM010000243.1 GCA_022563885.1 Planctomycetota bacterium
CCGGTACCTAATTTGGCTTGGGCACCTCATTGGGCTCGGACACCTCCACACCTTGTAGCCACTCGCGCAGTTCGACAGATTTGTCGTAGGTATCCAGTATCAGCGTTTCCAGGACATCGCTGTAGCTCCCCGCCTCATGGACGACCTTGCGAACAACATCTGCCACCAGCAGGCCCACCAGGCTGACGATCAAAATGACGACCACCAAGGTAATGGTCACCGCCAACACCCGGGGAAAACGGAGCACCAACATTAGAAAGTCCATGACGGGCGACACCATGATGACGATGAAGAGTGCCAGGACAAAGGGGATCATCACAGGTCGTGTGTAGGCCAAGGCAAACGCCAGCGCCACCCCGGCCAAGATCACCAGAGAGGTGGTCGTCAGCCAGCGACTCTCGGTTCGATCACTCGCCACCATGCTCTGCTTCAATTTGTCCATCATAGACGTTGACCCGCCCTCGGCCTACTGCTAACGACTTCGAATGAATTGATGGTCATCAAACTTGATGTCCGGCAATTTGGCCCGTACTTCCTCGATGAAACGCGTGCCGTCCTGCCAATATCCCGCAGTCGGCTTCAGGTCTCCGCAAAAACTGATAAAATAGGCATTCAAGTTCGCCACCAAGAGTTCGCGTAGGTACTTGCTCACCATGGACGCCAGTGAGACCGGTAGGCAGCGATTGTCGGCGCGTACGACAAAGTGAACACGCAAGCGCCGCTGGGCCTGGCTCATCTCGTAGCTGCTCACGCTCGCTCCTTCCCGCAATATCCTCAACTCCGAGCCAGGGAACATCCGCTGCAAACTGTCCCTATAATGGATTCGGCCTCCCTGCCTGTCAATGACAACCTGAAAATCCTCGTCCGGCGTCTGCTCGAAGGCCCGCTCGAGAAGTCCACAGGTCACGGTGAAGAGCACATTGGCTTTGTTCCGGACAGACGCGACCAGTGTATTAAAATAGGCAACATCCAGACAGCTGCTCTCAATCTTGATCAGCCGCATATCGACCAGCCCCATGTCATGAACAAAGGCCGAGGCGGCAATGTCTTTGTCCGCATCGTCGACCGGCAAAGCGTGCGAGTCGATGCCGTCGTACCAGGGATAGTCCCGGAGTCGCTCGACGGAGTCGGGACTTAGCAGTTGCAAGAGCGCCATGAGCGATGCAGGACGTTGATTGAGGATCCGGAGGACGGCAAGGGTGGTGCGCTCCAGATGATCGACACCCCCGGTCTTGCTGTGCGCCTTCTTGCTGTCTGCGATGAGCAGACGCCCACGCAATCGACGTTTGCTCTGGGACACACTCTGCTGCAGCACATGCCACAGATCCGCCTGCAAGAGTGCTGAGGGGAGAGAGAAGGTGGTCGCCGTCACGAGGAGTGGCCCCAGGATCGGCCCATATCCTGCTTCATCAATGCCGACAAGAACGGCCATCGTAAGCCTCTTGCCGGTCGCGTGCCGGTGCTTTGTAACAGGAAAAATGATGAGTGTTACACAGCACCGGTGCCTCATCGAAATCCGTTCGACAGTCAACCATCCGTGGATTATAGAGGATGCGGATGCATAGTCAAGGGGAGCCTAGACTGCCGCCGGTAGCCGGCTCAATGCCCAGTACTCACAGATGGCCCGCATCTTCTCGACGAACTGGTCGTAATCGATGGATTTCACCATGTACCCGGCCACGCTATTCTCGAAAGTCTTGACAATATCACGGTCTTCTCGGGAAGTGGTCAGCACCACCACTGGAATGTTGCGAATGCCCGGATCGACCTTGGCCTTCTCCAGGAATTCGATGCCATTCATACGCGGCATATCCAAGTCCAACAGGATCAAACAAGGCTTCTCATTGACCTCACTCTGAAGGTAGTCCAGCGCCTCTTCGCCATTGGTCAAATGCACAAATGACTCGATCACGCCAATCTCTTCCATGGCCCGCTTGACCGTCATGGCATCGACATTGTCGTCCTCAATGAGCAACAGAGGTCGCGTTTTCAACATGAGGCGTTCCTTCTTCATATCCCGGCATTTCACTGACAGTCCAGTACAGATCCATGGTCCGAATCGCTTCAACAAACTTTTGGTAGTCGACGGGCTTGACGATGTAGCCCGCGACACTCAAGCGGAAACTCTCAACCACGTCCCGTTCTTCATTGGAGGTGGTCAACACTATAACGGGGATGCTTTTGAGGTGGTCCTTTTCTTTGATCACCTTGAGGAACTCGGTGCCGTTCATGCGCGGCATGTTGAGGTCCAACAGAATGACGCAGGGCCGTTCTTCGGCCGGATCCTCCAGGTAGGCCAGGGCCTCTTCGCCATTGATGCGATGGGCCAGGCTGTTCGTCAGATTCAGGTCCTTGAACGCCCGCCGGACGGTCATCGCGTCGATGGTGTCATCCTCAACTAACAACACTGGTTTGGTGCTTCTCATGTTCGTACCCCTTTCCTTCTTTCTCTCTGTCATTGAGTTTAGGCAGTGTAAAGTAAAAAGTGCTTCCTTCGCCCTCCTTGGACTCGACCCACACCTGACCACCACCGGCTTCAACGATTTTTTTCACAACAGCCAATCCCACGCCCGTGCTCTCCTTCTCGTCTCGAGGAGCGAGAACCTGAAAGACCTCGAAAATCTTTTCGTGGTGTTTTTTCGGAATTCCGGGCCCATTGTCTGCCACCGAAAACTCCCAGAAGCCGGCCGTGTCCCGCCACTGCACGTCAACAACCCCTTCCGGCTTGTGCATGTGGTTGACGGCGTTGCTGATCAGGTTCTGCATGATCTGCGTGAATTGAACGTCTGAAAACCGTACGGTCGGCATGGCGGGAGCGATTCGGACGGAAATCCCTTTCGGCGGTGAGAGGATATCCACCACCTCGAGCACGAGGACATTGGGGTCGACTCGCTCCAGTTCCCGGACCCCATGTCCCGCCTTGGAGTACGCCAGGATACCGTCGATCAAATTCTGCATGCGTGCTACCCGCCGGGTGAGATGATCGATTTGCACCTTGTCCTCGTCGTCCAACTTGTCGTCCCAGTCTTGCACCATCCACTGGACAATGGACCGTATCCCGCGTAGAGGGGCCTTGAGGTCATGTGAAACGATATGGGCGAAGTCGGTCAACTCTCTATTCATCTCTTCTAGTTCTTCTATGGCCCTACTCGAATCGGCGACCTGTTGGTCGCTGGCCTGGCGTACCGCGTTCAAGGGCCTTTGCAGGAGATGCCTAATCAAGACAACGCCCACAGAAAGAAGTGCACCCGCCCAAACCAGCATCCCTGCCATCCCGCCGCCCATAGCGGGGTGGGGTCCGGACGTCACTCGAACGGAAGACGGATACGAATCTTCGTAAACATTACCCACGGCGCCACTTACACCATCGACTCCTCGCGCCGAGGCCACACCCTGCAGCGCGTGGAGATGACAGACGATCATCCCGGAAGCGAGCAGCACCATGCCCACCACAAAGACCATGATGACTTTTCCAGAAATGCCACCATTCACCAAGATTGCTGCCCTCCTTCAACCCTAGACCGCTCCAGAGCGGCTGGCAGCCAAGTCAACCCTGTGCAACATTCAAATTGGCCATGTAGACCCGGCATACCTGCTTCCCCCATTCCTTGACTCTCTTGGGAACGCTATCGGGAATATTCAGCGAAAACTTTGCGTGTTCCACGATTTTCTTGACACCGGGAGGCGGGATGAGGAAAAACCCGGCTTGCCACGGGGTTCATCTGCGGAGTCAACGGGGCTTCGCACGCCAATCCACCGGAACTTTTGAAACGAGCATCCCAAGAGGATGCGGGCCAGGACAAGCAAAAAAAACCCGCGTAAAACTGTTCTGGGACAATTCAGGGACCTAGGGACCGAAAATATCACGAGGCGCAACAGTCGAGAAGGGCGCCCCTTCCTCACGGAACGCAGCGTGTCGATGCTGGTTATTGTTTGAGATACCCGTATGATGGTAGGATCTACCAAGCAAGAGGAACTCTCAAATGCTGAACCAACGCATACAGGCCCGACTCAAGCGTATCCCCGCGGCAATCACGGCCCTGCTCCTACTAGGAGCCCTTCTCACGCTCTTCTCCTTCGCCGCCAGGTCAGATAAAGAAGAGAGCGTGCGGCTGGACAGCGGACACCGGCAGATGATGGGTACCTATACCCAGATCGTCCTGCGGACCCCGCATGAGCACTTGGGTCGCGCCGCCGCCGAAGCGGCCTTCGATCGGCAGCACCGGGTAGACGATTTGATGAGCTATCACCGGTCCGACTCTGAACTGGCCCGAATCAATAGGGAGGCCTATGCGTCCCCGGTCACCGTCGATCAGCTGACCTTCGACGTGCTGGAAAGGGCCGTCGAGATCAGTCAATGGTCAGACGGCGCATTCGATATCACGGTCGGTCCGCTGGTAGATCTGTGGAACCGAGCGGCCGACAGCAACACCCTCCCCACGGAGGATGAACTGGCGGAGGCCCAGTCCAAGGTGGGCTGGACTCAACTCAAGCTCGATCCCCAGCAACGGAGCGTCGCGTTCCTGGTAGAGGGGATGCGTATCGATCTTGGGGGCATCGCCAAGGGCTACGCCATCGATAGATCCGTGGACGTCCTGCGGCAACGGGGTGTGACGGGGGCGATGGTCGACATCGGAGGGGACATTCGTTGTTTCCTCGTCGGCCCGTCCGACAGAGCCTGGAGAATCGGCGTGCAGGATCCCGACCCGACCGACGGGGACCTCGACGGGGCGCCTGCCTATCTATGGGTGCTCAATCTGAGAAACAAGGCCGTGGCCACCAGCGGTCACTACCGCCGTTTCGCGTTGATCGACGGGGAAAAGATCAGTCACATCGTAGATTCCCGGAGTGGCCGGGGCAGCGACCGCCTCATGAGTGTCACCGTCCTCGCCGATGACGCCATGACCGCCGACGCCCTCGCCACTGCCGTCAGCGTGCTGGGACATGAACGGGGCATGGAATTGATCGAAAGCCTGGAGGGAGTCGAGGCGCTCCTTATCGTCGACGATCCGAATGCTCCCCTGACCAGTTCAGGCATGGATGCCTATCTTCAGTGAGGCTCTGTCTGAAAACTCGATCTGGCTTCGACCGGCCCTTTCTCCGTCTGGCTGCATCCGGCTGCATCGACGATAGAACCAACATCGCCTGCTTCGCCGTCTTTGCCAGGCGAAAAAATGGCTCGCTCTCGGGCCGACGCCGGAGTCTTCAGAAAGAGCCTTGATGATCAACATCCTCAAGAACCAGATCCTCCACCTCCTTCAGAAAGACGGAACGCCTCGCCGGGTGACCCTGTTGGAGCAAGAGTTGGGCATTTCCCAGGAGCAGCAGGGTCTCTTCGATGAGGTCATTGACACACTCTGTGCGGCCGGTCAAGTGATCATCGATCAGCGGGACCTCATCAGGCTGCCGATCCTGTCCCAAGAGGTCACAGGCATCTTCAAGGCCGATGCACGGGGATTCGGTCGGGTGACTCCCCAACAGCAGATCGATCAGCAAGAGATCTTCATCCCGGCCAAAGCCACCGCTACAGCCATGACGGGCGACCGCGTACTCGTGTCGATCAAACCCAGGAACCGTGACGCCAGTCCGGACCGTCTGATTGGAAAGATTGTCAAGATCCTCGATCGAGCACACGCCGGCATCGTCGGAACACTGCGTCGAGACCGCGATCAGTGGGTCGTACTACCCGATGGGGGTGACTATGCCCGCCCCATTCTCATAGAAGATGTCCATCTCCGTGAGGCCCGTCCCGGGGACAAAGTCACCGTGCGCATCCGTTCCTATCCCACGGCGTCTCAGCCGGCCCGCGGCATCATCACCACCCTCTTGGGGCCCACGGGAGGATTCCAGACCGAGACGGAAGCGATCATCCGGCGTCATCAATTGCCGGACGCATTCGATCCCAGCAGCTTGGTTGAAGCCCTGAATGCCCGGGCGGCGTTCAAGCCCCAGCAGAGCGTGGATCGCAAAGATATCACCGATCATTTGATTGTCACCGTCGACCCGCCCGATGCCCAGGACTTCGACGATGCCATCAGTCTCATCCGCAGCAGGCGAGGCCATTGGATCTTGGGGGTGCATATTGCCGATGTGAGTCACTTCGTGCCGGCCGGCTCTGCCCTGGATCACGGCGCCCGGCTCAGGGGCAACAGCGTCTACCTGCCCGGTCGAACGTTGCCCATGCTGCCGGAGATGCTGAGCAACGACCTCTGTTCCTTGCAGCCCGATCAACTCCGCTTCGCCAAAAGCGTCTACCTCACCTTCACCAAAGACGGCGAGGTCCGATCCACTCGCTTTGCCAACACCCTCATCCGCTCCAAAGCACGCCTGACCTACCAAGAGGTCACGGACATACTCAAAGGAAAACCGCACAGCCACTCCACGGCAATCGTCACCCTCTTACGCCGTATGGACCAATTGGCTCGCCTGATTGAAACGCGCCGCCGACAAGCCGGCATGCTACAACTCCAGATGAACGAGATCGAATTGCTGCGCGACGAATCCCAGGCCGTGGTCGGCGTCAAGCCCAAGGACAGCAGTATGGCCCACCGGCTCATCGAGATGTTCATGATCGAAGCCAACGTCGCGGTCGCCACGCTATTGGACCGGTACTGTGTCCCCCTCATGCGCCGGGTACACGCTCCTCCCAAGTCGGCCGCCCTGCGCCACCTCTCTCAGACGCTAAGACTCCTGGGCGTCACCTTCCCGCGGCAGCCCAGCCGCTGGGACTTCCAGAAACTCATTGCCGACACCCAAGATGCCAAACAGGCCCTGCCCATCCATATACTGGTGCTCCGCAGCCTGGAAAAAGCGGAATACATGCCTGCGAATGTCGGCCACTATGCCCTAGCGGCGGCGAGGTACTGCCACTTCACCAGCCCCATCCGCCGCTACGCCGACCTGTTGGTCCACCGGGCACTGAATGACTATCTGAGCGACAACGTGGATCAGGCCCGTTGCCGTTACAGCTTCGATGAAATGACCCACATGGGACAACACCTCTCCGAGACCGAGCGCCGCGCCGACACCGCCGAAATCGAACTCAAGACCATCTGTATCCTGCACCTGCTCCGCCAGCAGATCGGAGAGGCATTCGACGGCGTCGTTGTCAATCTCTCCCCCTTCGGCGCCCAAGTACGCCTGCCCGACTACGGTGTCGAGGGGCTGATACCGCCGGAGGCGCTGGGACCAGACGATTGGCAGTTCGATGCGCAAAACCAATGCCTCGTCGGCCACTACTCGGGATCCCTGATACGTCTCGCCCAGCAACTCAAGGTCGTTATTGTCGAAGTACACCCCGCAGCGAGTCGACTGGACCTAGCCCCCGCCCATGACCTCGTCGGCAGAGCACCCAAAAACAAGACCTCCCAACATCGACGTCGACCGCAAAAGCAGCGTCAGGGACGCAGGAGACGATAGGCAATGGGAGGACGGTACCAACAACGACTCATCGATGACCTACCAAAACCGGCCCAGGTCGTCACGCTCCAAGAGCGTTTGACCCAGAGCTGATGAGGGCAAGGGAACTGTATGTTCCGATTAAAACCCTTTTCAAAAATGCACCCGCCAGCGCCTTGTGGTCGGTATGTGTAAAGAGCGGAGCGGAAGAGGCTACCGGAATGGGATATTACTGCTTGATAGCCACTCTAAATGTTAAATTAATCTCAGACCCTAAAAGGCTTGGGTTGAATGCCTCTGATCGAGGTAAGTCATAAGGTCTGTAGGCTCATCGTATTGCGATGAGCATGAATTGAACATAGTCCGGTACTGATGTTGTTCTGGTCCGCTTTGGCGGATGTGGCCTGGCAGGTCCGCCCCGACCGGGATTGATGGGTCGAGACTGGATGGCCAGTGCCGAGAACCAGATGAATGACTGCGCGAATGAGCTATCTGCTTATGGGCAGAAAGACTCGATACGCGATAAATATTGAACGACTCAGGAGCGAAGAAGACCATGGAACGTGAGGCGTTTCTATACGTTAAAGCCAAGCTGCTAAACAGCAGTATCGCAAACCGAAAGAATTTCGGTTCGGGGAAGGTACATTTTAACTTGACAGGAACCTATATGAATGACTCTCGAGTTCGACTCCTTTCCTCATTTCTAGCCAGTTTGCTAAAGTCCAGTTATAACTTTGCTTTGTAAGGTATTGACACACCTTCAACCGTTATGCGTAGGGTCTTCTCGCTATTCAATTGACCGCTATATGGGAATACCATTGAATCGCCATCCGAATTAACAATCTCATCGAGATAGGCTACACTATCATTCATGATTCGTGCAATTTCCGCTCCTCGAAAAAAACGGTCGACAATTCTTAATTCGTTTGGATCTGGAATATAACTTCTGGTGTCGCAATGGAGTAGTTCGTTGACTTCAATAATATGGAGAATCAATTCTGGCAAATCTTCATCGTAGTAGCCAATCTCTAGTATCAATCGCTCTGCCTCTTCAGCGACCCCAGATTCGCCTGCCGATATACGACGATGTCGAACTGGCAGAGGTAGGAATAAGTATTCTTTTTTTTCCTGACCGGGGCGTAGGGCATTGTATCGACTTGTCAAAGGGGGAAATCTCTTTAAGCGATCTTCCTGCATTGGCAGATCAAATCGCTTCCTTAACACAAGCGTCCTGGCATCACTGTCTAAAAAATGTTCAAGATCAGATCTTTCAGGGTTAGGCGTGATGCTATGGCAAATCCAGACATTATGATGTGTATTGTTTTTGATTCTCCAGCTCATTTCAAGGTTTGTCTCAGTTATATTAAAACTCGTAAGCGAAATCGTCAGAGCGCCTTCACCTCCTTCATCACCCAGACTATCATCACTCTTGGCAGCCAAACACATCGTAGACAAAACCCAGAAACTCGACACGAAAATACAAAGCTGTATTCTTGCCATTTTCTTTTGCATCACTAGTCCTTTCCCTTAAGCACATTAACCAATCAAAATAGTATCGCATCGGTTTTCATTATACTATATTTAGAGACCCGAACACGAAAAAACCTGGCTCACCCGACTGTCAAGAATACTAGAGCCAGCCGACAACCCTTTCTGCGCAAGAAACGTTTTGTGGAGTCCTCCATTTCATGTAGCGGATGCTCCATGAACAGCCCAGATATAGCCACCGGTGCTCTCTGGTGTACGCTTTTGCGCAT
>JADFMM010000244.1 GCA_022563885.1 Planctomycetota bacterium
TCCACGAATACCGCCTTGGCCAGGCCACTGTTGCGATCTCCTCCGCGCGCACCGTGGAAGGTGGCGAAGCAGTCCGTGTTGTTGTTGGGTGTGGAGCGTAGGTTGTTGTCGTTGATGCCGGCCCCGCTCAGCCCGGGAATGGACCAGATGTTTTCCTCGGAGAAAGAAAACACCCGGGAAGGGTTCTTGACATGGGTTTCTTTGGCAGCACTCTTGATTTTCGTATGGTATCGTGGGGGGACGGCATTCCATGCGTCTCCGTGCAGATAGGAATTCATGCAATAGCCATATTGTGGTTCAAAGGGTATGGCGGGGTCGCAGCCTGGACAGCCCTCGCTATTGGCGATACGGAGAAAGGTGGGGCAAACATGGATGTCCTTCTTTGCCAGATAGCGCCAGAGCACACCGCCCAATTCAGGATGCGTATCTAGGTTGTACCGTGCATCGTGCCAGCGACCTCCTCTGCCGCCATCTGCATAGAGCCAGTCAAAGGAATATGGGAAACCATAGTCGTTGTCGTCCAGATACATGCGCAACGCAAAGCCGTAGGATCGAAGATTCGACTGACACTGGATGTTCATGGCCTGTTCTTTGACACGCCGCAGCGCAGGCATGAGGATGCTCATGAGCACGGCGATGATGGCGATGACAACCAACAGCTCAATCAGCGTGAACCCTTTTCCTTTTCTCATCATAAAACTCCACAATGTAACGGGCCATAAAAACAGTCAAGAAACTCGGTACAAGATACACCAGGAAGGTGGCAGAAGACAGCATTTTTATGGGGGAAAAAGGACTTTCCTATAGGCAGATTTCACCTGAAACCAATTGTATTGAATGTTTTCTCTCGGAGATTGCAGAGACGCAGTGGTTTTTTCTCAGAGTGAATCTCTTTCATTTTCTTCCATCGTGTGCCTTCGCGTCTCTGGGAGAGTCCATTTGCTCTGATCCCCAGACTCATTCCGCCGGCGCGAGGCATATTTCACGCAGGGACATATGCGGGCCGGGGAGTTCGTGGTGGAAGCGGATGGTCAGATCGGTTTTGTCTTGTTTCAGGGCCCAGTTTCCAAACTTGCGCTTGCGGAAGCTTCCTAGTCCGCGGGTGTACTCTACCGTGCCACGTATCGTCTCCTCTCCCAATTCCAGGATGAAGGGACGTCCTTCATAGTCTGCCGCCACGGCGGCATCGATGAAGATCGCATAGCGCCCGGCCTTCACGTCACGGGCCGTCCAGACCACCTGGTCCTCGTGACTGATCCAACTCAGGGCTGCACTATCCTGTTGGAAGACCACCGAGGGGCCCGAGGGGGCGGCATGCGCGGCGCTCAGGTGAAACGATCCGTCCGGATCGGCGGTCACCACCGAGGAGACATCCGAGCTGACCAGGAAGGCGAGCAGATCGGCCATGGCCTGATGATCGAGGCCCTCCTCCAAGCCATCGGGCATCATGGACAGGGTGCTGCTCCGAAAGGAGACCAGGTTGTCACGCAGGACGGTCCGGGGTTCCCCGTCGGCGCCCAGGAGCGTTATCGCGTTGGCGCTCTCCTCCGTCAGTACGCCCGTCAAAAACAGACCATCGCTGGTCTCGGCCTGGTATTGCACATACTTCTCCTCGACCGCGCGGCTGGGGTCCACGATGGCCACCAGCATGGTCTCCGCGGATCGGTTGGATAGCGCGGTGAGATCGGGTCCTAGATTCCGACCAAAGTCACCGACCTTGTGGCAGGAGGCGCAAGCCGCAATGAACAGGGGGCGTCCCTTCTCCGCATCGCCCTTCAAGGCCAATGCGGGTCTGAAATAGTCCACCACCCCCTGGCGGTCCGATGGAATGTTCCCAAACAATGCCTGGGCCTTATTCCGGATGGATTCGTTGTCGTGGTTGAGCAACATGACGCGGCGGGTGGAATCGAATGTCTTGGCGATGGACATCTCCTGCGTCATCTCATCCAAAAGGGAGGGGATCCACGCCCGCCGGCGTAGCAGTGCATCGAGGATGGCGGACCGCACCCTGGGCCCGTGTCCGGCCCAGCCCGCCAGCAGCATGGAGGGCGCGTCCGAGTTTCCCGTCCGCGCCAGCCGTCGAATCGCCGCCAATTGAACATCCACCGAGGTGCGCGGCTTCAGCGTCCCGGCGAGCAACTGTAGATCTGTCAGCCGGTCTGTTCGCCCTCGACCCAACAGTTCAATGGCGGTCTTGCGTTCGGCGACATCCAGCGAGTCGTCTTGAACCCGATGCCGCGCCGCCTCAAACAGGGCGTCAGTCCCTTCGATGGGAATACGCAGGGCGGGAGTGGATCGGTGAAGCTCGTGGAGTGATTGTCCCTTTACACCAAGCGCCTGGACGAACGCGGTCATGAGCTTGAACTGTTGCGGGCGGAATCCCTCCTCGGAAGGGCGAGCCAAAGCAGTCAACATCCCCCGGAGTTCCGCGCTGTGTCCGTAGCCCAGGGCGGTCTGCACCAGCCCCGCAATGGCCTGAGTCGAAAGGGTCAGAAATGCGTCCTTCTTCCTAAAGGTGTCCATAAGGGTCTGCACGTGAGGTTCCGCGGAACTCAGGGCCGCCGCCAGCAGATGAGGGTCTTCCCCATCCCTGAGGACAATCTCGGCCAGCGCATGGCCCGCGGCGCTTTGCGACGTCTCGCCCAGGCTATAGGCCACTTGTTGCCGGACAAAGGGATCCTCATCGCGGGCCAACTTGATCAACGCTTCCCTCAGGCGGGGGGACTGCGCCAGGAAGGACTCGCATAGGCGGACCGCGTGCCGCCTCACGCCGGGATGGCTATCGGTCATTGCCTTGAGTAGGGTCTCCCTGTCGAGCGCGTCCATCCCATCCAACGCGCAGAGGGCCTGCAGTCGCGCCTGCGGCAGCGCAGCCTCCGCGACGGCCTGCTGCAGATGCCCAATCGCCTCTTCGTCTGGCCACCAGTGAAGCCACTGGTGAATCATGTCCCGCTGCCAGCCATTGGGGGTGTCGAGCGCCGCGACCAATTGGCGTGCGTTCAACCGGGAAATGTTTACAGGCGTTCGGGGCCTTTTCCCTTTGGGAAAGACCCGGTAGATTCGCCCCTTGTCATGTCCGTCCCGAAGGTCCAGCTTCCGCTGCCAGTCCTCGGGAATCCATTCAGGGTGCTCGATCACGAAGCGATACATGTCCACGATGTAGAGCGCGCCATCCGGGCCCAATCGCGCGGAGGTGGGGCGTGACCAGTTGTCCGTTGAGGCAAAGAATTCGGAGGTCGTTTCATCCGGGGCGCGACGGCTGAAGAAGGAGGTACCCTTGGGTTGCAGGACCGCGCGGGAGACCAGATTGTGTACCGGCTCACAGACAAAGGAGTTTCCCAAGTATTCATCGCCGAGCAGGGTGTCTCGGTAGATGATGAAGCCGCAGGCGGAGGTGAAACGATTGACCTTGTCGTAGTCGTTTAGCCGACTCAACGTGTAGCTGGCCGGATAGACAGGACCGGCCGCGGCGATTTCGGGAAGCGCCACCTTGGCGTCCGGGGCGCTGACATGGGGATTGCGGCGCATGTAATGATCGAGCAGGGCAAAATGCCAGCCCGGCCGGGAGTTGTCGCTGCCAAACCAGTTGCCCCAGTCATCCCGGTTACGACCGTACTGGGTCTGGCCCGCCTGGGGATCATGCGCGCCGGTGTCCGGCCGGATGCGCAGATCGCGTCCGTTCATGTTCACCCGCTTGCCGCTCTTGGTGGAAAGAATGCCTCCCGCGCCATTGCCGTGGCCGACGTAGATCCACTGATCCAGCCCCCATTGGAGCCCGGCCACCAGGTGCTGAGGGTTGCCTTCCTCAAATCCGCTGAAGAGGATCTCCTGCCGGTCCGCCTTGCCATCGCCGTCGGTGTCTTCGGCGTAGATGATATCGGGCACGCAGACGACCAGGACGCCTTTCTTCCAGGGCATGACGGAGTTGGGACGGAACAGGCCGTCGAGAAAGAGCGTGGACTTGTCGTAAACGCCGTCCCCGTCCAGGTCTTCGAGGAAACGCACCCGGCCTCCCGGCTGGCCGTCAATCCCCGAGGGATAATCGGCCATCTCCACGACCCACATCTTGAGGTCCGGTCCCCAGGCGACGTCCACCGGATCCATCACCAGCGGTTCTGCCGCCACCAGTTCCACCTGCATGCCGGGGCGCACCCGTATGGTCGCCAACGCCTGGTCCTTGGAGATAGGCGCCGGGATGGCCTTGCGCGTTTCGGCGGAATCAAAGGTGTGGGGCAGTTGCCGTAGCGTCTCGTCGGCGATGCGATCCTCGCTGTCCGGCGAAAGGCGCTGGGGTTTGCCGTAGAAAATCATGGACTGGTCCACTTCGTAACCGCCCTGTGGGTAGATGCGTCTGGAGGCGATATAGCAGGGCAGGTCATTGGCGTAGGCGTTGATCCAGAGCCGATCGGCGTCAAACTGGCGCTTGAGTCGAATGGAATAGTCCACCACCACTTCCCCCGCCAGGAAGACCATGGCCAGATCTTCTCCGAAGGTCCACGTCTGCACCGGATACGCCATGGTCCGCGGAAGTTCCTGCCCGTCGTCTAACTGCGAAAGCATCCGCTTGGCCAAGAAGGCCCAATTGCTGTTTTCATCGGCGCGTTTCTGCCATTCCTCCCGGGACGGCAGGGGGTCAAAGTAGAGTGTAATATCATTGAAGCGTCCTTGCGGAAGATGGTTGAGGGGCTTGAGATCCGTCTTCAGCAGACGCTCCACTTCGTCCGCCAACTCCCTGCCATGCTGCTCCGCGTACTTCAGTTCGCCACGCGGATGGGGATTTGCGTCCGCGCCGCAACCGATCGCAATCAGCGCCTTGGCGCCCGGGTGCTTTGCCTCGATCATTTCCTGCGCAAAACCCGCCCAGTCGCCATGGACCCGATTGAAGCCGCCGCCCAGGGTGGTGCAATGGCAGGCGTAGTTGGCCAGCACCGCCAGGAGATTGCCCTCGGTGTCAGTCACCCGCATCACCGGCAGCGAGTGATCCACCGGCCCATCCACCTGCACGCCAAAACCGGTCCACTTGCCGTCCTTCAAAACACGACGATTTACCGCGAAGCCGACTGTTCCCTGGCCCCAGTCCAGATAACCCGGCCTGCGATTCTTCAATGCCTGCAGCGCCACCATCTCCAACTTGTCCAGTAACCGGTCTGTATAGGCGTCGATCGCCTCCTGCTGGCGCGCCTCCAACACGCTCAGAAACATATGTGGCAGCACACCCGTCAGATGAGGCGCGGAATGGCTATGCGTCGCGCACACCGCCAGGTGCGCCCGGTCCACCTTGCTCGCTCGGCCCAGGCGTTCGGCCAACGCATCCGTCAGCCAGCGTGGAATCCCGATCGCATCCAGGGTGATCAGCACGGAGGGGTGTCGCGCGTCCGATCCGATGGCCAGCGCCTTGGCCCGCAGTCTTTGCGCTACTTCAGCAGCCGGCTCCGTTCGGCTGGAATAACCGCTCAAGCGAATCGGTTGCTCGGGCGTGATGTCAACCTCAGCCACGCCCACCGCAAGCGGCGCACGCGCCTCGGCTGCCTCCACCGGAGAAGAGGAACCCAGGATTCCCACCAATAGTAGCAAACAACACACCCCAGACTTGGCAACGAAAATGATTGGCAAATTAGGTTTCATGCTGGTCCTATCTGTCGCGTTCGACATTGCCGGCAAAGGGCCGGCGAAATAAATCCTTCGCGGCTAGCATCCGTCCTCGGCTGGCCAATATGCTCATCACCGCGTATGGTGACAGAGTATAATGCGGTTCCGTATTCTGTGCCAGTGGGTCAAGCAACTGAGATTCTGCAGCGGAATCCGATCGAAAGGGGTGACGCCAATCCTCTCTCCCGGTTCTCCCTGACATGCGTAGTATCTACTGTATTGGCGATGCTTTTATTGCAGAAGCGACAGAATGTAACAGGTGAACGGACCTGTGGCGACGATTGAGTACATTTTCAAAGCCCCAAGAGCCTCCCCGCTCGATTCACCGGCCTGTTCCCGGTCGGGATCCGCGTTTGGCTAGGCCAACCAAGACGTACCAAGACGGCTATATAGCCGAGCATAGCCAGAGGCAGAACCATCAGTTGGGTAGCCCACACTGTTGCGGGTATGGGAAGACCCTCAATAAGCGTAGGCCACTTTGTGACGTGCCAAATGATTAGATACCCCAAGGACAAGAGCGTAGGTGCCATCAGACCGGCTGCAAGGAGGCGCCATTTTGCTGCTCGTTTGAAGCATAAGGGAGCGAAGACAATGCCGAGTTGAAACATCGCCACAAGAGCCAACATTGCCAAGCCGTGTATCACGGCCTTATCAGGTCCCACGAAAATCTTCTTCCAATACTCGACTAAGGCTTGTGACATCGCCAATCCGATTGCTGTCGTCCAGGCAATCCGCGTCACAAAACTTGAGCTGGTCAATTTGACTCCTCAGAATGGCCTGGCGATCAGGGTGACACTTCTTCAGGAGACGCGCTTGACGCGGATTCTGAAGATAGTTGTCCATCCGTTGGTTCGGCCAGATTTCTATATGATTTCTTGGTGATCACATAACTGCCAGCAATGAAATCGTGAAATGCTCGCTTCTTGCGATTGAAGAGGACGACGCCGATATCCGCATAGATTGCCAAACCAAGGACCATCGTGATCATTGCGAACGGTTGCCCATACTTATTCATGAGTTCGCCAATCTCCAAGAAGGACGAATGTGGAGTCGAGTCGGGATATGTACTTAACGCTTTCCACATCTGTAGGTGGGAGTTGATGGTCATGATCAGCGATGGGAATATGACACGGCGAATGGCCCTTCCCCATGACAAGAATGTGCCGCGGGCATCTACTATACGAACGCGAATGATCAGTTTGCCAGGCGTGCCACCAAAACGCACGACGAGCCATAGCCAGACGGTGGTCCAGACAAGGGACCAGAGGGCTCCCGGAACGATGTTGCGGTGGGTGATGGTCCAGGTCATCAACGGCATGGTGATTGGCATGAATGCCCATCCGATGGCGGCATCGATCAAAGCCGCCAGTACACGCTTCCAGAAACCTACGAAAACGAACTCATCTGTTCTGTCGACCATGCAATTCTCTTTCTGCCGAATGATTTAGCTATCAAGTTAGTATATGCTATTTACTGCCAATACTCACGGGAAGAACTTAAAACTTCCTCTGTACCACAAAAGACGGCCAATATGGTGTGTTCGCTAACCCGATCGACATAAGTGATCGACATAAGGCCCAGCCCTTTCTCTAGTCCTTTTTTAAAGAGGCTCTTCATTCTCATCCTGTCTAAGGCTCTACAATAACGACTAATCACTCATCAAGCTCATAACCCCAAAAAGCTTTCCTTACAAAGTAGTTTACTTCTTCTGCTTTTTCGGATTAGTGGATTGGCTCTAAGATAACGCCAAGGTACTTTGGTTGCTTCTCTAACGACAATAGCCCAATGATCTGTCCTCTGTTATTGATACCCCTAGCCCAGAACGCGACAACGTCTTTGCGACCCAGGCAGTTACCAATGTCCTTGAAACCTCCGTTTGGGTCACAAAAAAACGAGGCCCGGTGCGGACGTACCGCCAATTGGCGTATCCTCAACTCGCTAAGATGCATACACACGATGAAGTGATTCGCATCATTCAAACCAACGACCCGGGCGAACGTTCCCCTGAACCAGGGTGCATTCTGCACACCTCCTTCTCTGGTCCACATCGAGACAGTGGTGTCGTCGTCGGCAGAGCCGAAGACGCCGACCACCCCTCCCTGGTTGTTAATACGGCACGAGTGGATCATTCCAGACCTTGTGACTCCGAGGTTCTGCATACCGGTGTTTGGATCCCATCTAAAGGCGTACCACTGACTGTCTCGCATGGTCGAGAGGAAGCCGACCACCTGTCCTGAATCGTTGAGGTCACGCGCTAGACTTTCAATTGTATTGGGAGGGCCGAGGTCTTGCATCCCGGTCGTCTTGTCCCAGATAAATGCCATTCGTGGGCTGCGTTCCGCATTATAGTAGCCGACGACCTGACCTCGGTTGTTTAATGCCTGGACGTGAATTCGTTCGCGATTGGGTGCACGTAGAATGTGCTTAACACCATTTGGATCCAGGAGGAAGACACTGGGATTCCCGTTGGGGTCCATAGTGGTGCTGGCAATCTGCCCAACGTTGTTAATCCGCACATAATCATGATGATGACGGGTGCCTGCATACGGCCCCAGGTCGGTGATACCTCCGTCTTCATCCCAAATAAACGTGTTCCATTGATTCGGTGACATCTCTGCCACGCCAACAACGTGTCCATGGTCGTTAATCGAATGCGGAATGATGGACCGACTGCCACCTAGGGCCGGCAAGAACCTTATCTCGTACAGGGTCTCCGGCTCTGAACACAACCAACTAGCCGCCAGTAATACGCCCAAGGTAATCAAAGCAACCCAAACAAGCAGAATGCGGTTACGTCTCATGGATCAGTCCCGTTTGCTTTAAACACTGTCACTCATGAAATATAGATTCAGAAAGATGATAACAATGATAACAAGTTATTCCATAGTTTCTTGATAACTCCCAAAAGACATAGCCTTAGGCCCAAGAAACTGATCGGCCGGAAATAAAGGCCGGACATAAGGGCCAGTCCTGTCATTAGTCCTTTTAAAAGAGGCTATTCATTCTCATCCTGTCTAAGGCTCTACGCTAACGGCGAATCACTCATCAAACCCTGACCCAAGAGCTTCGCGTTAAAAGAGCCCTACGACCAGGCGATAGCGGACCTTCTGCGCAAAGTCTAAATAGCCTTCCAATTCTTGCTGCAACAACCGATCCTCCAAGAGGGTGCGGCGAATGAAGAGACCACAGACCATCAGGATCGGAAGCATTGCCAACCACGACCCCAAGGCCACGCCACCGCTCAACATCCCAAACAGCGTAGCCGCGTAGCCGGGATGACGCACAAACCTGTAAGGGCCTTTCGCGACGACCTGGTGCCCGCGCTCGGTTTGCACGCGAACGACGAACGAGTAGAACGGGTTCGCCCACATGGCCCGGAGCAGGAAGGACAACGCGGCGGCAAAGCCGACCAAGCCAGCAACCTGCACACCCCACGGGACTTGGCTGAACCGAAGCGGGCTAACGTCTATTCCGACGAGAACCC
>JADFMM010000245.1 GCA_022563885.1 Planctomycetota bacterium
GCACCGACCACAACCTGGGATCGCCATCCCAACCCGTCAGGTCCTTGCCGTTAAACAGGCTTCTCATATCTGCCGGCTCGTCAGGAGCGGTCTGCTGACGGTCAGCGGCGCAGGCAAGAAGGGCAAACAAGACCAACAGGGCGACAACAATCGGCGTCTTATCTCGAATCATGGCGTTCTCCTGAGTGAGTGAGAGGAAATCTGCTTTCAGTCTACATACGTTGGCGATTATAGCCATGAGAAAGAACAATTCAATCCTTCAATGGAATCTCGTTCACGGTGTAGTACGCTTTTTTGTGCAGAAGGTTTTCATTTTCTTTTGACTTCATTCTCGCGAGGTCGAAATCATGGATATGGCTCTCCTGGATCCTGTCGAGCGTGAGGTGGACCTGGAGACCATCCGCGGAGACGCTTGCGCTTGTCACCGTGGGGGTGGTGTGGTCGACTTCCGGACTACCGTAAAACCCGGCGTAGATGTGGCAATAGGTGGTGATGTTATAGGTGTCCGGCCGAACAGCCACATTCGGGTCCACGGGCTTGGTGAAGTTCAGTAAGAAGCCGTCTTTCCTGATATTTATTTCTTCCAACTCGAAAGGAACAAGGCCGGTCCAGTCCAGGCGCTCCAAGGCAAACGGTTTCGTGCCCCGCACCGGCCATTGACGGTTGGTGGTAAAACCGCCGGTGATCAACTGTCCCTTGGGGGAAAACTCCACGTTCATGATCCCGGTGGAAAAGCCCTCTCGAAACGGATAGCAGGCGCCCTGCCAGACACCGTTGATTTTCTCCGTGGTGGCCCGCATCACGATGCTCAGGGTGTAATCTCCGACAAAGATCTGGTTTTCGAACGGACCGAATTTCCCTTGGGTCTTGTTGACCTTGAAACCGGTGATCGACCGCCCCATTTTGATGTAGGGGAAAAGGATGGCGGGCGGAACGAACTCTTTCACACGTTTCTTCTCGATCAAAATCCGGGACTGGGAATCAGGCTCGACGCTCGGAGCATCCATGTTTTCGACAAAGGGGTACCAGTTATAACTGGCCGGGTGACCTAGAAACCCGCCCGGCTTGAGGTGTTTAAGCGAACACGCCCCATTCCAGGGCCCCTGACTTTCAAAACAGAACATCACCCCTTCGGCATTCGGCCCTACGCCACCTGGACTGCGCAAGCCGCTACAGATCGGAATCATTTTCCCTTCCGGCGTCACCTTCACGGCCCACCCTCGAAATACATTCCTGGAGTAATAGGAGCTGCTTAGACCCAGGGCGACCCAGATATTGCCTTCTCGATCGGGTTTGGAGCCGAAGGCGAATTCATGCCCTTCGGCGTAGCCCCAATTGTTCGTCAGGGTATAAAAGCGGTCGGCCTCTCCATCATGGTCCGTGTCGGAAAGCCGGGTGACTTCTCCTCCTTGAGTGATGATGATATCTCCGTTGTCATATGCGACGCCAAAGATTTGATCCTGCCCGCTGGCAAACAGATGAAACGACGGCGCAGGGGGTTGGTCGAACGCGCCGTCGATAAAGTAGACATCCCCTCTTCTTGTTCCGGCAATCAGGCGGCCGTCGGGATGGATGTCGAAACACCCTATCCGGAGCGGCACTTCGGGCGGGATCGGGATGTCGATCAGTTGGTAATACTTTTCTTCTTCCTCTGCCGTGTCCCACATCGCTCCGAGGTCCTCGGCGGCGAAGGAAGGTGCTGTTAGAAGCAGAACCATCCCTAGCATGACCCCAATGGAAATGAGCTTGCGCCTACCCCCTATACCCAAATCATGGCATGTCAAGGAAATCACTTTCCGCATATCGATCTACCAACGGTATTCCATGATAAGATTTGACTTCCCTGCGGGAAGCGCTAGAGAAATGAGTAATTCCCGGGGCTCGCCTTCACGAATGATGCCCTGATGAGCACTGACAATTCGGAGGGTGAGTCCGTCGATCAAATAAGTGTTGTCTGGTTTTTCGACGATGACATTCCCTGAAGCCGCCCTGAAATAGAATTGTTCCTGAGCCCGCTGCGACTCGAAGGAAAACGTCCGTTTGAAATACACTTTGCCCGATTCGTCCAAAAGGTCTTCGAAAAAATCCTCCACTTTGATGTCGCCATAGCGGTACATGAAAGTAGGCCGCTTGTGCTCATCGAGAAAATAACCTCGATACTGATAACCGTGGTCGTGGGGAAAAAGATAATCGCTTTTCCGTTTATAGGGCCAGTTGTCTTCCATGGATCCGAGACGGTGAAAGGGAATGCCCGTGGGAAAGGGGATCCGGTCACGACCCCGGACGGACCAACTGCCGTGATTGATATTCGCGAAGTCACCCTTCCAGAGAAAACGAAGATTCATCTGCTCGGAATCAAAAGCAAGGCTCACCCCCTCGGGATAGCCGACCGCGATCCCCCGATAACCGGCCGGTCCCCGGCCCCGGCACATCACCGCCACGTCGGCGACTCGAAGCTCGCTGGATTGTCGCGACAGGCCCTTGGGATTTCTGGCCCGGCTCCCATCTTTCAGATAAACCCACAGCGCTTCAATCTGTTTCCCGGTATCGCCACCCAGGACATCCGGGCGGAGCGACGTTCCGTCGGGCCAGTAGGTGGGCATGATGACCGTCTGATGGAAGCGGGCAGGTTGCAGCATATAGAGGTGGAACCAATTCTTCTTGATCCGCTGGGTGGTATGAATCAACTCCAGCGCTCCGGCCCCGCCCGATTTCTGACCGTTGAAATCATGGCAGGCAATACAACTGAATCCGTCCGTTCCTACCATTTCATGGCCGGCATTCCTGAAGGCCTTTACATTGCTCACCTCGGGAATGGAGACTTCCTCCAGCGCATCCACCTTTTCAAACAGGTCCACCAGGTGACCCACGTTCATTTCGCCGAACAGGGGCATGCTGGCGTTCAGATAGAACCGCTGTCTGCCGCCTCTCAGCATGACTTCCCGAAGCCACGCCTTGTTGAGTTTGGCTCCGACATGGGTCAGCGGAGGCGGAATTCGCCCCTGATTACCCAGTTCCGGTTTGGCGCCAACAAAGTAATGGTCTCGTTCCGGCATCACCCCGCCCAGCCCAACTCGTTCGTGACAGGCGATACAGTTGAAGGTGACGAGGGTTTTATTGACTGTCTCGGCATCGCTCAACTGCATGGTTTCAATTCTTGGCAGGACAGCAGTGAGTAGCTTGTGTTGCTCGTCATTCAGATTGTAATTTGGCCAGGGTCCCTTCCGGCCGCTTAGACAACCCTTAGCGGCATTCAGTTCCGAAAGAGCTATCGAGCCCCCGGAATCGACCTTGATGTCATCATGGCATTTGCCGCAGCCCAATTTGCTAAAATAATGTTCGCCGGTTTCCACCAAAATGCCTCTCACTGGATAAGGCTTATAAGGCTCGATGGGCGTCTTGGAGATCGACAGTAGAGAAGAAGGAATAGCCTGCCGCTTGAAGGAATCACCTTCCATCTCGAAACTCAATCGCGGTTCCTTCCCGGCATGAATGTAGGTGAACCTGATTTTGTTCCAACCGGCCTCCAATCGGGCGTTTCCACTCACTTTCTTTACACCCCGCCGGTTGCTTGGTATCAGATTGACAACCTCTTTATCATCAATCCACAACGTCCCCCCGTTCATCTCCAGGAAAAACCTGTATACCCCTTCTTTGCCAATACGCAAGAAACCTTCGAAGTCTAGCGCAGAATTCTTGTTTAAAGTATCGAAGTTCATCAAATCGAAATCCTCGGTATGACCCGAGCGTTCCTTTTCCACCTCGGCATCGAGTCCTTCCCACACCCGGCCGCGAAGGACGGTATACCGGAGCCGCCCCGGAACCCTCGTTTCCCTGAGCAGATAGTGAGCAATTCTCTCCACGTCGCGGCTCTGCAAGCGCATGTCGGGCATGCGACCGGAAGGCCGGGTGTCGTGAGGCCTGCGAATAAAATCGATCAGACTGGTCACGTTGTATTTCTGTTCCAGCGCCCCCAATGGCACGGACGCTTCCTTAAGCAATTCTTCCCCTTTTTCATTTCTCGGTGAATGACAGGCGACGCAACCCACCGAGTGAAAAAGTGTCTCGCCCAGCTCCGCCGCAACGGTGTCGGGCGACTCTAAGCCAAAATCAGGCCCCTTATTTAAGGACACTAGAAAATGAGTGATCGCTTCCGCTGCCTGTTTTTTCTCTTGAACATCCAGATGAGCCATCACATCAGGCATCGTGCCGCCCGGATTGATGTCATGCGGGGCCTGGATATATTTTTCCAGGTAATACGGATTCAGTCGCGAACCGACTCCCGACAGTCTCGGCGCCCTTTTTGAGGTGGCGGCGAATGAAGATCGTGATTCATGGCAGGCCGTGCAATTCAGTTCCTCAAGCAGCACCAAGCCCTTTAACTTTTGATCCAGCCGGCTGGTTTCAAGTCCCGGCAGCATGACAGCCCCATGGGATCGCGCGGCGAAAAGCAACACGGAAATCATCAGAGCAGGCCAATACTTGCGGCTAGTCATTATCTTTCTAATTATATTCATTACCGGAAACGGAATAGTCTCCTTGCCCTGTAGTGCATGGATTGGCAAGGAAAACTCGGGCCAGTCCTCAGAGCTAGCCCACTATACTGCACACCAGCGCTGTCTGCCAAGGGACAAATCACCGAATCGCGCTGGCGACAAAGCACTCCTTGGCGATCAATGCCCAAGGTCAGACAGAGAACCGACAAACATCATTTGAGGGATCGGCAACACATGAGTTGGACAGTTTAGGGTCCAAGTCGGCCTCATAGTGGTTGGCTCGATTGAGCGAAACCACAGGTTACGGCGACTGCGCTGATCTCGCCCTTTCGAACGTCGTGCAGAGTGATTTTTCTTACCCGTTCCAGGCTTTGTCGGAAAACTCCGTCGTCGGCCCGAGAGCGAGCAGTTTTTTCGCCTGGCAAAGACGACGAAGCAGGGAATATTGGTTTTATCGTCGATGGAGTCGGATGTAGCCAGGCGGACAACCCTGTTGCCTTCGTGCAGCCCTTGCTGCGATAGCAGCGTCGAACAGTTAAGAAAAAGGGCCGCTTCGAAGCCAGATCGAGTTTTCCGACACAGCCTAGAGGCCTTCCACTCTTATTCGAATGAAACGCATCGTGTTTCCGCTATGGCCGAGAACATCTAAATAGATGGACGGCTCATTGCCCGCTCGGGGTGTCGTTGTGAAAAACCGAGTGATGGGTTTCGCCAGGTCAAGCGGCACTGGACTGCTGTAGGTACCATCGGCAAAGGCTTCAATGATGTAGTTCCCGGATTGTCCTGCTCGATGGTTGCCGATATAGCAGAAGATCAGTACGCGACCGCGAGGGGTGATATGAATACGGGCATCGCCGGGCCGTTGGCTTCCCAGCCCTTCACCTCCTGCGAGGATCGTCGATCGCCTGATGACCTGACCGTTACGCACCACAGCGGATTCGAGAGAGTATCGTTGCCTGGCCTCGGGAAAAAACGCGTCTCGCAAGCGATCATCCACCGCGCGTTCCGTCCATAGAATCAAGATTTCACCGCTTGGACTAACATAGAGGTCTTGGGGAGAGATCCAACCACAAGTCTGGTCGCGACTCGCGATTTCCAACCACGGATGAAACTTGCCGGTTTTGATGTCACTACTCCAGGTAAAAAAGAGCCGGCGAAAATCGTAGTCCCACTTCCGTCCTGTGAGTTCGTATTTATAGTCGCGCCATTTCTTGTAGGGTTCAATGACATCGCTGACGCCGCAGAAATAGACCGTGCGATTACTCAAGGCAACGGTTGGATAGCAAATGCGGATCGGCTGGGGCTCGTCATACTCAGAACCCCAGGGCCATGCCAGTCTGCCCTGTGCCCGCCAATGACCTTGACGATCCTGAAACGCCCATTCCACATGCGTGTAACCGACATTTTGAAACAGAACGCGCTCGCCACTGACGCCGTCCGCTGCGAAGCTGCGATAGGAGTGCTCGGTGAATTCCGGTTCACCCTCCCATTGCGGATAAATCGTGTGAAACCCTGAGGCCGGTTTGCTGGCAGAGAACGCCAGGATTCGAGGTTGAGCCGGACCACTGTACGCGTCCCGAGGCGTCAAAGTGGGATTGACAGACATAAGCACACGAGCATCGGGCGTCACCACCAGTGGACAGGGTTCACGTGTCCGATCCTTGCCCTCATAGATCAAATGCCATCCCTCGTTATCGCGGTGATACAGCAGAGGAACGCAGTTGTTGAGCGCTTTGGCATCGGGAATTGTCTTTAGACCGCTTACGAACACAGAGTCTTCATATCGTACGATACAGGTACTCCCACGGCACCACATGGGGCCGGCGCCGTTATTGGCAGGCGTGTAACTGTATACCTCTTCCTCGACCTCAACGACGGGTGCAAGTGTTTTGGCTTCAAGAGAAAAACAGAGAGCCAGAGCGATCGTAAGTGTGCTGGCGATAGCGGCGTTTAACTTATCCATGGCGATCTTTCTTAGTGCGCATTAGAGCACCTATGATGTTCGTTCAAGTGGCCTCGGCAAGGCTGACCAACATTCTGCAGGCACACTCTCAGACCAACCCAATCGAGTAGCTGCCACATTTGATGTCATCCTATTGCCCTTGATCCCCAGGGTCAACAGGAGATGACTTGCCAGGTAAAATGACACCGACAGAGAATTCGAGGTAGGCCCTCAAACCAGTAATCATGATACTATTTAGCCGATTAGGTCCAAACATCGGAATGTTTGTGTTTTGGCGTCCTTGTTTTTATACGGTGACGCTGTACATGCCAGGTAATTGTTCCGGTATGGGGCCGAAAACAGGGCTTTATTAAAAGAAGGAGGGTTGCATGTTTTCAACGAAGTTGTTCCAGGTCGTGATGGTCGCCGGCTTGCTCTTGGTTGCTCCGGCCTGCGCCGACGGGGTGCCCGGCGTGGTCGTGGCTCATGTGCCTCCCTCGTCAGGGATCTACGTCGGCTCGCCCGGTATCGCCATTTGTTCCGATGGGGCGTACGTCGCCAAGTATGACGATTGCGGTGCCGCGTCGAGCGAGTGGACCAAGGCGATCACGCGGGTCTTGCGGTCGAACGATCACGGGGCGAGTTGGGCGCCCGTCGCTATCATTGAAGGATTGTTCTGGGCCACGCTGTTCGCGCACCAGTCCGATCTGTATCTGATCGGGACCGACCGACACGATGGCGCCGTTGTGATACGTCGTTCCGGCGATGGCGGTCGGACCTGGACGAGTCCGAGAGACGCCCAATCCGGCCTGCTTCTCGATGTGGGCAATTACCATTGCGCGCCGGTCCCCGTGCTGGTGGACCAAGGCCGGCTCTGGCGGGCCATGGAGGATGTCACGGGTGACCGTCCCGGGGCGCGGCATTTCCAGGCCTTTATGATGTCGGCGCCGGTGGACGCCGACCTGCTCATGGCCAAAGTGTGGCGTTCGAGCAGTCGTGTTGGGGGCAGGGCCGAATGGCTGGGCGGCAAGTTCGGCGGCTGGCTGGAGGGCAATGCGGTGGTCACGCCGGAAGGGGATGTGGTGAACATCCTCCGCGTCGAGCATCGACCCGAAGGCGGCAAGGCGGCGATCGTCAGGGTCAGTGCAGACGGCGAGAGGGCGACCTTCGACCCGGACGCCGATTTCATCGACTTTCCGGGCGGAAGCAAGAAATTCACCATCCGCCATGATTCCGTCTCCGGCCTGTACTGGACTTTGACCAACCCGATCCTGCCGCGGCACAGGAGCCCCGATCCGGGGCGGGTGCGCAATGCCTTGGCGCTGATGTGTTCACCCGACCTGCGCCACTGGACGATACGCTGCATCGTACTCTACCATCCGGATGCGGGCAGGCATGGCTTTCAATATGTGGACTGGCTGTTCGAGGGCGAGGACATGATCGTCGTCTCACGCACGGCGTTCATCACAGGGTCGGAGGCGCCCCCTCGTCAGCACGACGCCAATTACCTGACCTTCCACCGGCTCGAGAACTTCCGAGGGCTGACCATGGCCGATTCGGCCCCGGGCGCCCGCCCGGGTGAGGAGGCCTGGATCGCATCGGACGCGGCTGACAAACCCTGACCAAAGGGATCAGGGGGCAAATGGAAGTAACCCCGGTTTGGTTGAAACTAGGCTCTTTCTGAAAACTCCGTCGTCGGCCCGAGAGCGAGCCATTTTTTCGTCTGGCAAAGACGGCGAAGCAGGCGAAATTGGACGTATCGTCGACGCAGCCGGATGCAGCCAGACGGGAGAAGGGCCGCTCGAAGCCAGATCGAGTTTTCAGACAGAGCCAACGCTAGTTGAGAGGGTTCCCAATAGATATTGCTGCTACGGCAATGCCGGTGTCTGCCAAGATGTGAGATAGGGTTACCATACACAGGCCATTAGATTTCTTCTCGATAATGCCCCAGAGGCCAGATGTTCCAGCCAGAACCGCGAGACTCAAGAGGAGCCACGGCCAGGAGAAGAGGTCATACAATACCAGGCCGTGGTAGCCGGCAAAGGCGAAATGGGCCCAAGGGGTTGCCTGTCGGAGTCTGCTCCAGTGGGCCTGCTCCAACGGAGGATGAATGAGTCCGAAGTAGAAGATCAAAGGGATCGTTGTTGCACGCGTGACGCCGTAGTCCTGCAGCCACTGAATAGGGGTGATGTCTTTAAGCATCATCGGCAGTAGAAGAAACGCTAACGGTCCGGCACAGGCAAAAGGAATGGACAATCCGATCAACCGCTTCCAATTCCAGCCGGAGAGGACATTGGGCAGGTGACGGCCGGACCAGAACAGGCATTGCGCGTGGTAGGTCAGCATAGCCGCCCAAGCGTTTTGGCTCAGGACACAGAATGGAATGACCGCCAAGTAGGGTGCCAGGCACTTTAGAAAGATTCGCATAACCAAGGGCAGCTAACAAAACAGCGGCTTCCTTTATCAATATATGGCTGCGCCAGCATCTCAAAGAATGCTAAAGAAAATGACTCCGCATTCAAGTAGCTTATTCTTAGAGCCCCTACGCAAAATGATCGTCGCACCGAGAGCGAGCGTTTCGTGCCTCTGGCAAGGAAGGCGAAGCAGGCCATCCGAGGATGGTCGATGGAGCCTGACGCCGTCCAGAGGGAAAATAAGCC
>JADFMM010000246.1 GCA_022563885.1 Planctomycetota bacterium
CGAACTGCAAGTCGCCATCGCGGCGCGTAAAACCGCCACTCTTCACGGTTGTTTGATCAGCAGCGACAGCGATCATTGCCTGATCACCCGAGAACTCTCGGCGGTTGCGCATCTGGCAGTAGCCCCCAACCAAATATGGGACAATCGATGGCGGATGTCGGGGCCCGCTAAGGCCGGGTACACGATTGGTGTTTTAGGCGAAAACGGCCTGAAATCTTGCCCGAACTGGCGCGAAACCGGGCTGGCGCGGGCGGTTATTCTGGCTTCACCCGCGGTCTGGAATAAAGATGAATTGGTGGCTGCCCCGGTGGCGGGTCTTTCCAAACTCTGGCATGCGGAATTGATTCACAACGCAACTCATTTCCAGTCATCTATTTTATCGCATTGAATTGACCGCCATCATCCTTATTTTAGGCGGGACTCCGTAATATGCGGACATTGACGGTTTTGTAAGGAGAGCTGCTTTGGGTAACGCTCGAAATATTGCCTTCTGGGTTGTTCTGTTTCTGCTGGTCCTGGCGCTTTTCAATCTGTTCGGTGGTGGCCAGTCGTCGGTCAATTCGCGCTCAATCAGTTATTCCGATTTTGTTCGCTCGGTTGACCGGGGCGAGGTGCAAAGCGTCACCCTCGATGGCGAGAAGGTTCTGTTCACCGGTCGCGATGTCCCATATCTTGAGCTGATTGTCCGATCCCCCGGTGGCCAGTAATTCGCCTTTGGCGTTTACGGCTAACGCCAGGACGTAATCCGTATGTCCCTCAAATTTTGAGATGAACTCGAAGCTTTTTACGTTCCAGCACTTGACCATCCTGTCGATACTTGTACTGAACAATTGCCCCTTCACGGCGTCGAACAGAAGGGCCGTAATGACATCCTCATGGGCATCCCATCCGGCTGCAAGCGTGTAGTTCGAAGTATCCCAGACCTTGATGCGTGCTGGCTGGGTAACAAAACCACTCGACGAGAATAGTTGGTGTCCGTCATCGGAGAAGGTCAGCGCGGTCACGCGTCCTTCGATGTTCTCCGTGATTTCGGCGATCACGTTCGTCGCCGGAATATGCCGGATCACAATGCGTGCGAATCCCCCTGACGCAAGGATCTTTCCGTTCTTACTCCAGGCAATTGATTGAATCGCATCTGCATGAGAAACCAGGGTATGAGTCAGGAGAGGCGGTGTCGTGGTTAAATCATAGATCAGGAGGGCATTCCCATGGGATGCGGCCAGCTTAGTCTCATCGGGAGAGAGCGCAAGTGCGAGGGCCGGGCGATAGGACTCCGGCAGCGCTGAAAGAGAGGGGGATGCCAAAAACGCCGATTCGATTTTAAGCGCACTCTCAACCCAGGGAACGCCGAGATTAATCCAGTCCCGAATCGTCGCTATCTGTTCCGGAGTAAACTGACCTTTGGGAGGCATGTGAACTTCGGCATCCGGATGGAGGTTGGCAAGCAGTCGACTCTCATCGGCCTTACCCGGTGCAACCACCCGACCTTCGTCCCCGCCTTTAAGGAGATCCTCGCGCGTTGTGAGTTTCAGTCCACTCTTTGTTTTCCGACCACCGTGACAGGAGATGCAGTTATCCCGGATCAGGGTCAAGGCTTCGCCCCCAAGTATAGAGGCCTCAGGCGAGAGCGCTTCCTCTGCGGAGGTCCTATCGGGTGGAGAGAGAAGGGCCAGGAGGCATAAGACAACCCAGCAGGTGAGGGGCCTGCTGCCTGAAGATTCATTGGGTAACATTCGACCATCGACCATCAGGATATTCTATCCCACTTAAATGTTTGATAAACTATTTTTTAAGGATAGGAAGTTTGATTGCCATCTTTTAGAGGTAAAAGAATACCCCCCCAGTGTGAACAGATCAAGAGAGATAAGGGATCGGCAATAAATAAGTTGGACAATTTGAGGTCCACGTGTGCCCCAACTTTGGTCGCGCCCGATTGTCTGTTGGGACATGCACTCTCTCCTTCGACTGAATGGTTGTTCTATCAGGCGCTACCCAAAGATATTCTTGCGAAAACGACATTTGGCCCGCCAGGCGAACAAACAGCCTATGGCGCCATACATTGAGGTGGTTACCACCAGGTAGAAGAGGACCTCGACACCATTCAATTTCATGTACGGTCCCCTGTAGCGCATCCCTCCAGATACAGGGACTCCCCCCTCCATCAAAGCGATGGACTGAATAAAGGGGATGCTGTCAACGTAGGCCTCGGCGAAGTTGTTGCTGGTGTGTGCCAATTCCGTAGCAAAGAACATTAACATAGGTATCAAAAGCCACATGAGGGCCGGTAGGATAAAGTTTAGCACGACCGCGGTGGTGGTGCGTTTGCTCAGGGTACTGAAGTAGAGTCCGCTGCCGATGTGGAAAATCACGGTCCCGGACACCACAAGCAGGATGCCCAGGGCGGCAATCGGGTGAATGATGCCGGGCCAGAGTGTGAATATCAGGACATGGGCGAGTAGGGGCACCCACGCCCAGAGGCAGCGTCGCAAGGCCCCCCAGAACTTTCCCATGAGGATCGCTCCATCGCCAATGGTGGTCCCCAGCAGCACGGGCCAGGATTGGCTCTCCTTCTCAGAGGTGATGCCGGTGGCCGGTATCACGACGGTGAAGAGCATCCCCAATCCCATGTACACGGCGACAAAGGCCATGTGCGAGAACTCATCGTCGAGGTGCCCCTCCGCCCCCACATACCCGTATACAATCAGAAGGGGAATCAACAGGAGCAGGGACATGCTCAGAACGAGCCATCGGTACCGTCCCAGGAGCGGCGAACGGAATTCCTTCCAGCGGATGGGACAGCCATGGACGCTCTCAATGGGTCGAGACAAGGCCGGCTCTGCGGAGGTTTTCTTGCTGGGCTGGGCGGCCGCTGCGCCTCCGGCAATCTGCTTGAGCGCTGCGAGACGCACCCGCGCCACGGACCAGGCCAGCAGTGCGGCGCTGGCCGCCAGCATGATGCCACAGTGGACCAACCAGTGGTGTCCCCCTTGCCAGGGAACGCTGCCGGGGGAGAACGTGTACTGCTGCAGGAACACCAGCGCGAAGAAGGGATTGACATAGGAGAAAAACTGCTCGAAATTGCGGTAGTTGGTGAAACTCTGCACCACGAGCGCTGCAAATGCCGGGATAAAGAGATAGAGGACCCCTACGGTGATGAGGGCGACGATGATCACGACGTAACTACGGCGCAGGTAGATCGAGTAGAAGAGACTCAGCGCGCCGACGAACACCGTGGCAGAAAGCGTTATGGTCAATGCCTGAACAACAAACCCCCAGGGGATACCACCGAAAACACGGATGATGGCCAGTAGTGGCAGGCTGATCGCCAAGAGCAAGATTAACTGCAACAGCTTACTAAACAGTTTACCGAAAACGATCTGCAGGCTATTGATGGGCGTCGTCATGAGGACGCCAAGCGTTCGATGATAGACTTCGCCACTGATGGCCGTGCTGAGCATCACGATCGCCAGGAGTTGGCATGTTACGAATTGGAACCAGACGATCAGGCCGACCATCTCTTGACCGGCCCTGGCCATACGTGACACCGAGTAGGCATCACTGTAGCCACTTACAACCGTACTGTCCCAGACGACACTGAGCAAGAGTGCCAGCAGCGCGATGTAGCCGACGCGCAACAGGTAGTTGCGACGCCGTCGGCTGGAGACGCGGAGTTCCTTGTCGAAGATCGGCCCGGTCAACCAGAAGCCGCCGAGAATGTGTCTCATCGTAGGGTGCATTGAGCCCTCTACTCGCGAAAGATTCGTTTGCGTATGTTGCGTCTGGCGAAGGCCAGGCAGACCCAGGCGAGGAACAGATACAATAGGATGATCAGCAAGAGAACGGCATAGGGATGGATGCCGATCAGGGAAAAATCTGCACTCCGATTGAGTATCCGACCCATGGAGAGGCCTGCGGCCTGCCTTCCCGACAGTGTGGCTACCATCCCCCCCATGAGAAAGAGCGGACTGACAAGAAACGTCGGCAGCGGGCAGCAAAAATTGGTCGCCGATAGAACAAAAAGCACGACGACAATGGCCGCTGCCGTAGACGCCCGCTGGCATCGAGACCCCACGTAGAGGCCCCAGGCGCCGACCATCACCATGGCGCTGCTCACAAAGGGCACAATGAACAGAGGCGCTGCGGGATGGATATACCCGGCGATGATAAAGACGGTGAGGTGGCAAATGAGCAACAACCAGAGCGGTCCGGTTAGGCACAAGGCACCGATGCCCTTGCCCAGCAGGATCTCCCCATCGGTTTGCGGCGTAGCGAGTAGCACCGGCCAGGTTTGTGTTTCCCTTTCTCTGGGTATGCTCATGGCACAGTTCGTCGAGACGCGTAGCAGCCCGAGCAGAGAGATGCCGGTGATGATGGCGGCATGTGTTGCCGCGTGGGCGAAGAGTTGATACCAGGCGCAGAGACCGTATAGCGTGCACAGGGCGGCCACGGTGAGCAAGATCATCAAACGTCGTTGCCACAACCCGACCGCCAGACGGCCCAGACGAACCTCTTTCCAGATGAGGGCCGGACCTCTGACGGGTGAGAGCTTCGTGTGCCGCGGGGGTCCGGCCTGTCCTTTTTTTTGTCGTTTCTCGCCGGGCCGTCTGTAGATCCGCTCACCCAATGCCTGACGAATGCCGATGCGGCGAACGGCAGTGGCGGCGCAGATTAGCAGCAATAGTGAGACCGTCACCATGATGGCGCAGTGCCACGACCATGAGATCGTCGCAACGGCCATTTCATTGCTCGTGACCCTCAGAACGCTGAGCGGTGTGGTATAGGTAAAGAACGGAGCAAGGGAGGCCAACACCGGCGATCGCCCCCAGAGCAGCAGTAAACTTGGCAGAATCATCCAGAGCACCTGCAGGGATATCACGCGACACACCACGCCAAAGGGCTGACGGACGAAAACAGAGAGCAGCAGCGTGAGCGAGCCGGAAAAGACCATCGCCGTGAGGGTGACACAGAGACTGGACACGATCACGTCCCAAGAGAGCCCACCGAACACCCTAAGTAGGGCCAGGAGGGGAAAGCCCATGGAGAGGATCAGAAAGGCCGGGATGAGGTGGCTCAAGAGTTTACCCCAGGCGATGTGCAGGCCCGTCATCGGCGTGCTCATGAGTTCGCCCAAGGTTCGCTTGCTCACTTCGCGGTTGATGGCGGCACTCAATAAGATGATGACCACCAACTGCGATGCAACGAACTGCAGCCATATAAACCCCGGTCCCAGGACAGCGCCCATTCGCGAGGAGGCCGCGGTGACATTGCCGCCCCTCGTTCCCCAGTAGCCCAGTGTCATGAGAGCCAGCACCAAGATGTAGGCGCAGCGTAAGACATAGTAGCGCTTCAGCCGGCTTAGGACTCGGAGTTCCTTCTCGACGATGGGGCCGTAACAGAGCTGTTCCAGGGGATTCACGCTCATTCCCATCTACTGAGTCCTCACAGACAGTAACGCCGCAGCGTGGCTTTGGTCCGCTGCAGCAGAAGTAATCCCAGAAGCAGATCCAGTCCCAGGACGGTGGCTTGACAGGCCACCAGCCCGGAGCGTTTGGCGCCCAAGGCAAAATAGGCGACGGACCAGAAGATCTGTTTTTCGATGGTGTATCGGCAGACGAGTATGGCCAGTGCGGCCATGACCGCGGTGGCGCCTCCGGCACAGCGCAGGCCTGCATACATCCCCACCCCGATGAGAAACATGACATAGGTGGGAATCCTCAATAGCGCCACCACCAACTGAAACGTCACCGTGAAGGGGTCCGAGAGATCATTGCGTCGGAAGATGACCCACCAAACCAGCAGAGAACTGGCAAACAGTGTCAACCATGCGCCTCCATTCTTGAGTAATACGCTCCAGGTCAGATCACGAACGATCGCGCCATCCGTCAACGGCGTTGTCAGCAGGAGGGGCCAGGCCCGCTGGTCCTTCTGCCGCGAGATGGCCAGGGCCGACCCGGCGATGGTGGTCACGGCCAGGACCATCCAGAGTTCTGTCTGCAGCACACTCCACAGGCGAAAGCTCAGGCCAATAGGACCGGTCCGCCAACACTGAACTGCCAGCACTACCAGGGGTGCGCCCACCAAGAGATAGACCCAAGCGTGGGAGAGCAACTGCCGGCCCACCGAGCGACGCAGCTGCAGCCACAGGAGACAGGAACCGGTCACAGGCCGAAGTGCCGGTTTGCGGAACCGGCCCCATAGCTGAATCCGCCGCCCCACGACGCTGGGGCGTAACCTCCAAGCGACCAAGGCCAAGAGCCCCAGGGAAAGCACACTCACCGTTAGAAAGTGATTGAGCCAGAGATACTGGTCCGCGGGCGTCGCCTGTGCCTGGAGTTGCTGGTTCTTGGCATAGATGAACATGGAGATCGGGTTGACCAAGAGGATGCCCTGCTTCAACCAGGCGGGAAAGCCGCCCAGCCGATCGTGCGCTAGCAGGCTCAGCATATAGAGGGTCGCCAGGCACACCATCATCATGACCATCACCTGGTGACTTCGGCGGGCCCATAGGGACCCCATCAGGGTCAAGGCCCCTACCAGCAGCACGGCCGAGAGCGTGATCATGGTGCTGGACAAGACATTGCTCCAGGGCACGCCTCCCCACAGCCGCACGATGGCCAGGAGGGGCAGCGTTATCGCCAGAAGCGTCAGAATGGGAAGAATGCGTGCCAGCAACTTGCCAACCACAATCTCGCTCGCCCGGATCGGCGTCGCCAACAGAACCTCCAGTGTCCCCTTGTCCCTTTCCTCCACCAAGGCATCACTGACAAAGACGACGGCCAACAGGTTCGCGACGACAAACTGAAACCAAAGCACGGTGGAGACCACGTGGCGACTCACCGCGCCCATCCGCGCAGTCAGATGGGCGGCGGCACTCTCCGCCGAGCGCTGGGTCAGTGAGTCCATCGAGACCAGCCAGGCGGCAGTGACGATCCCTATGAGGAGAAGACAGTAGCCGAACCTTAGACCGTAGTGACGCCGTCGCCTGCTCAGCACCCGCAATTCTCTCTCGACAACCGGTCCTATGAACCCAGAAAATGCCATACGCATTCCCTTCACTGCTTAAGAAAACTTGTCACACGCCACCCGGGAGGGGCGAGGCTCAATTGACAATCCCCTTGGTCAGTTCCAGGAAGGCATCATCCAGTTTCAATTTCTGCGGCTCAATCGAGACGATGTCGATGCCCCCCTGGACCAGGGCCTTGGCCAGGAAGCCGTTGTTTTCCTGTCCGTCTGAAAAAGTCACGGTCAGCGCTCGCTGCTCGATAGTCACGGAGCCAATTTGGGGCATGGGTGACAGGACATCCAGCGCCCGCTGCGGATCGCCGATGACCTCGACCTTGATGCGACTGTGGACGCCCATGTGTTTGCGGATTTCATCCATGGTCCCGTCAAAGACCAGCTTGCCGCGCTCGATGATGCCGATCTGGTCGCAGATTTCCTCCAGTTCGCTGAGGATGTGACTCGAGATCATGATGGTCTTGCCCATCCGCTTCAGTTCCAATAACAACTCGCGTACCTCGATCCGCGCCCGCGGATCGAGACCGCTGGCGGGTTCGTCCAGGATCAGAACCTTGGGATCGTGGATCAGCACGCGGGCCAGCCCCAGGCGTTGCTGCATGCCGCGGGAGAGACTGTCCACGGTGAAGTGCTTCTTGGAGGTCAAGTCGGTGAGTTCCAACACGCCTTCGACGATGCCTTGACGTTTCTTACGGTCGATTTTAAAGGCGGCGGCGAAGAATTCCAGGTACTCGAAGACCTTGAGGTCATCGTAGACGCCCATGAAGTCGGGCATATAGCCCACGCGGCAACGGACCTCATTGCCCTTCTTGGTCACGTCGAGCCCGTCGATAAAGGCCTGGCCGGAGGTAGGATCCAAGAGGGTGGCCAGGACCCGCATGGTGGTGGTCTTGCCGGCCCCATTGGGACCGATGTATCCGAAGATGTCTCCCTCTTTGATGGTCAGATCGAGGTGATCCAGTGCGGTGAGACTGCCATACTGCTTCGTCAATTGCTTGATTTCAATCATGAGTTAGATCCTCCGTTTTCTCTGGGAAGACAACGAGCCTCGCGAGTTGAATGGGATCGTATTGGCATTGCGAATCAGTCATGGTCCAGGGCAAGGGCATGGCGTCGTATTCCACACAGACCACGGCGGCACCCCGATCCAGATAGTGCTGCATGCCCCGCGTGCGCGGCGCAACGGCCCCGGCCCCGAAGATCTGCTCCTGCGTCAGCGTCATGGTCCGCCCCCGCCGACCCGAGGCCAGTCGTCCGGTCAGGGTTTCCTCCTTCCCCGCCGGGACGCCGCCCATGACACGACTGCGGCTCCTGCCGAAGAGGACGAACAGGTTGCGTATTGCCTGGTCCGAACGATTGTCCACCGTCACCTCCAGATCTCGACCCGTCACGCTGACCCGGGCCGAGAAGGGCAGCTCTGACACGACAGACTCGGTCAACAGATACTGCATGGTCCAGATGTTGATAGGGACGGCGTAGGGTAGGTTACTGCCGTCCTGCTGCACGCAGTCGACCTCGCGGGTTCCCCTCGTCTGTCGCTGGTAGAGCCGCCGTTGGGTGGGAAAGGCGGCGGACCACCATTGATTGCCCTCCAGTCCTGCCAAGGCATAGCGATCGCTACGCGGGGCGAAGATGCCGCTATAGGTCGTCTGCCAGGCCAGCGGCGTCTCATCGATACCATCGATGACGGAGACACTGCGATACTGCAAATCGCCCGCCCGCAGATACTGCACGCCGTAGTAGGCCCCGCCGGTAAAGAGGGCGATCCAAAAGGCACAGGTCACCCAGGTCCAGGGGAGTTTCCCCAGACGTTTCAGGACCATATAGTCGACGGGACCCAGCAGGATGGCCAAGAGGCTCAGCAAGAGGATAATCCACCAGATGCTCAGCGGCCGCATCTCATCGATGCTGTGCAGATGGGTCAGCACGCGATTCGTCATCTCCTGATTGGCGGCCAATTCGTGTTCGTACCTATTCCTAAACCTTGCATTGACGTCGTTCTGTGCGTTGTCCACGTCGGTCGAGGCGATGCCCAACGTCCGGGCGATTTCGTCGTAGTC
>JADFMM010000034.1 GCA_022563885.1 Planctomycetota bacterium
CCGTGAGTGATGTCAGCTCCAGCAATAGGCCAGGAGACGATGCCAGCGGTCGCTGACCCGCCTTTTCACTATGGAGGCCTCAGACGTAGCATTACAGAGCAAGAGGAGCTAACCGACTACCCCCCTTTATCCCAATACTTGAGCACGCTCAAGAGGAAGGATCGAGATCTAAAGAAGGCTTCAAAGCTTAGAGGCACGCTTTCAAGGAAAGAAGCCGGTGAAATTCTCACCTCAGTTGCGGATTTGAGAGCAAAATGGCGCATGTAATTGCGGATTCGGATGTCATTATCGATTTTCTGAGAGGATCCTCCTCGTCAGACCAGTTCGACTTGCTACTACAGAAGGGATCTCTAGGGACCACGGCGATCAACGCGTTTGAGGTTTTGTCCGGAGCCAAATCCAAGAAGGCAAGAGAGGTGATTGGAGCGTTGCTGGATGTCATGCCTGTGTATAGCTGTGATGCCCAAGCTGCCCAAGCAGCGGTGGCGATCAGGCATCAACTGGGAACCATCGGACGGCCAATAGGCATGGCGGACTTCCTGATTGCCGGGATATGTGTTGCCAACAATCTGAAACTCTATACAGGAAATAGAAAGCACTTTGAGCCTATCGACGGTCTTGTGCTGATATGACAGACTCTGAAGGCTTTTCTGTGTTCTGACTGAGCCATTCTTTCATGATAAGGAGCTGCGATGAGCAGAACGGGTAGGTATTGCAGGGAACATCGCTGTCTCTTGGTTCTGTTGTTGGTTGTTGCTCTTCTTGGGTTCTGCACCGGTGCCACCTTGACGCCGCAAAACGTGGATTTGAGCGTCGAAGTCTTGAGCTTCAACATCCGCTATGGCACGGCCCGGGATGGCAGCAATCACTGGGATCGACGACGAGAGTCGGTCATCCGACTGCTGCGTGACCAGAACAGTGATGTGGTGGGTCTGCAGGAGGCCCTGCGATTTCAAATCGATGTCATTCTGGCGGCCATGCCCGAATATGGCGACGTGGGCGTGGGACGGGACGATGGTCGGACCCAGGGCGAGTACTGTGGCATCCTCTACCGGAGAAGCCGCTTTGCGGTGGCCGACTCCGGCACTTTCTGGTTCTCGGATACGCCGGAGGTACCCGGTTCGATCACCTGGGGAAATGCCTGTACACGGATTTGTACCTGGGCTCGCCTCGTCGACAAGGCAAGTGGTCGCGGGATCTATGTCTACAATCTCCACCTTGATCACGTCTCGCAACCCTCGCGGGAGAAGAGTGCGGTCTTGCTGGGAAAGCGCATTCAGAAGCGTGCGTTTCCCGATCCCTTCGTGGTGCTGGGGGATTTCAATGTGGGCGAGGACAATCCGGCCATTGAGCATCTCAAGGATGCAAAAGGACTGGCCTTGCGGGATAGTTTTCGGGTCTTGCATCCTGACGCGGAGAAGGTAGGGACATTCAACGGGTTCAAGGGCAGGCGGAAGGGGGACAAGATAGACTACGTGCTCGTCTCGCTCGCGGTCCAGGTTAAAGAGGCGGATATTGTTCTGACCTCCTACGGTGGACGTTGGCCTTCGGATCATTTTCCGGTTCGGGCACTCTTGCGGTTTCCGTTGTCTACGGGTGACAGCGAAGCGACCTCGACCTCTTCAGAGCCATGAAAGAGGGCTAGAGCTTCTCGCGCAAAGCTTCGGCAAAGGCCTGTAGCAGGAGGCAGCATGATGTCGCGCCTGCATCCAGCACGCCACGCGACCTCTCGCCTAATCGGCTTGAACGGCCTACCTTGGCAATCATGTCCAGGGTCGAGTCGCGTCCCCTTTCAGCCGCCTCCGACATCTTGGTCAGACATTGGGTGAAGGACTCGCCCGCGTCCAGGGCGGTGCGAAAGGCCTCCTCCGCGGGAAGCAGGGCGTCGAGCAGCGTTTTGTCCCCCTGCTGCGCGTCGCTAACGGTGAGGATCTTCTCCTTGGCGGCGGCGAGCATCTTAGCAAAGCCGGCGGCGCCGAGTGTCTCCAGGTCTTTGCTGGCCTGGGCCATGCCCCTGAAAAACATGCCGTAGAGCGGTCCCATGGAACCGCCAATCTGCGTTATCAGGATCTGAGCCAGGGTCTTGAGCCCATGAGAGAGGTCACCCGGGGTCTCCTTGAGGGCCTTCTCACAGAGGGTAAAGCCCTTGTTCATGTTGACACCATGGTCTCCGTCTCCGATCAACCCATCGATGTCACTGAGGTACTGCTTGTTGGCCTGTATGGTCTGGATCAAGGCAAAGAGAATCCTGTTGCCATCTTCGGTGGCGACAGCCGACATCAGCCGGACCTGCCAAATTGTGTCAGGCCCATGCAGTCACACTCGATGTCCATGTACTGCTTCAACTCATCATCCAGTTTCATGAGGGTGAGTGTGACACCTGCCATCTCCAGAGAAGTGAAGTAATTGCCGACATAGGGCAGGTATACGCTGATACCGGCATCGGCGAGGATCTTTTCGACCTCATTGAAGAGGATGTAGAGTTCCATCAGGGGCGTGGAACCGAGTCCGGAGATTAGCACGACGACATCATCCCCCTGTGCAAAGGGCAGGTCGGGCAGGATGATGTCGGTCATGCGTTTGGCGACCTGGGCGGAGGTCTCTAAATCACAGACCTCCAAACCGGGTTCGCCATGGTGGCCGATGCCGACCTCCATCTTGCCCTCTTCGATCTTGAAGTTAGGATGACCCACTTCTGGGATGGTACAGGGGCTCAGACCGATGCCCATGCTGCGGGTATTGTCGATGGCCTTTTGGGCGGCTGCGATCACCTCGTCGAGACTGCCCCCCAGGGCGGCCTTGGCGCCGCCGACCTTCCACATGAGGATCTCACCGGCGACACCGCGCCGCTTGTCGAGCTGATCCGCGGAGGCGGAGGGGACGTCGTCGTTGGCAACCACGGTCTTGACTTCGATGTCATCGTCCTCGGCCATGTCGATCGCCATCTTGACGTTCATATTGTCACCGGCGTAGTTGCCGTACAAGCAGGCCACGCCCTTACCGGCGTCGGCGGCCTTGAAGGCATCGTAAAACATCTGGGCCGGTGGGGAGGAGAAGATCTCTCCGGCCGCCACCGCATCCACCATGTTCTTGCCGATGTAGCCGATGAATGCCGGCTTGTGACCCGAACCGCCCCCTGTCACGATCCCCACCTTATTGGCGATCGGGGCGGCCTTGTACTTCAGGACCCGGGGATTGTCGGTCTTGGCGATTAGATCGGGGTGGGCCTTGACGAAACCTTCAATCATTTCGTCGACCACCTCGCCCGCGTGGTTAATGATCTTTTGCATTATACGCTCTCTTTAGGCAGTGGGTCTCTTTGAAAAGATTGCCTCTCCAGGGCCCGCATTTGATCGACTTTGGGGGCCGAGCCAGCGCCGGAGAAGTCAGCGTTGAGCCAAGCGGTGACAATCATCTGGGCGAGTTCTGGACCGACGACGCGCTCACCGAGGGTAAGGACATTGGCATCATTGCTCTTCTTGAGCCTCTCCGCCGAGAAGCAATCGTGGCAGACACCGGCGTAGACGCCTTCGACCTTATTGGCGATCATGGCCATGCCGAGACCCGTACCGCAGATGAGGATGCCTCGGTCGTAGCTCCCCTCTTGAATCTTTAGGGCCAGGTGATAGCCGATCTCCGGATAGAAGGGGTTCTCCTTGGTGGCCGCATAGTCCAGGTCAACAATGTCCAGTCCCTGGTCTTTCAAGCTCTCGTAGAGGACCTTCTTCAGGCTCAGCGCCGCGTCATCACAATCGATACATAGTTTCATGGTTCAAGGGTCCATGCTAGCTGTTTCTGTTGAGACAGTCTCATGACCCTAAAAGGCCCCCTCAACGCGCCATGGAAGAATTGTGTCTCTTAAATTAACTCGACTCCTGTGTCGATGATTTCGGACAATACGCTGGCTTGGTCAGGGTGTTGGTATTCATCCCAAAAGATGCATTTGGGTTCTACCTCAAGGTCAATACCAATTCTATCTTCAACCAACTCAATTATTCTTCCTTGGGGAAGATTTGTCAACAACTCTCCGACCCATACAGCCGCAGACCCTGACCCGCCTGGCCTTGGTGCGTGCTAATCATGACCTTGTCGCCGGCAGAGTCCCCTCCGCCGGCAGTTTTCTTTGGTCATCGTTGAGCCCGACCCTGTTGCGGTACCGCCTGGCCTTCCGTTGGGGATGATAAAAACGTCACGACCTGTTGCCACCAGGCCCGGTCAACAGCCTCCATCCAGGTGTTGTGTCCCACCCGCTCCAACGTCCACAGGTGTTTTTTGCCTTTTAATGCGTCGTAGAGTCGCTGTGTGTGCCTGTTGGGAACGATCTCATCCTCTCGCGCCATGACGACCCCTACGGGACCGGGAAACTCAGCCAGATTCTTGATGTTGTCAAAGCGATCTCGGGTCAACAATTTGGCGGGAAAGTAGGGATAGAACGATTGACTGAGGTCTCCCAGTGTGTCCCAGGGCATAATCAGCAGGAGTCCCTGAATCGCCTTCGGATCGACCTTCACCGCAGCCGCGGCAACGCCGCAGCCCAATGACTCGCCCACGAGCCAGAGAGGCTCCGAATAGAGCGTCCTGGCTCGTTTGATCATTTTGGTTGCGGCGGCCACGAATTCGTTCTGTCCGTGCCGCCCGGGACAGGCTCCGTAACCCGGGTATTCGCATAGGATGACGCGAAAATCGAATGATTCCAAAAACTCGATGTAGAGAGTTCGTCCCAGGGCCGATCCGGCATTGCCGTGGAAGAGGAGTATCGTGCCAATGGGGTCTTTCGGCAGCCTTTGACTGATATAGGCTCGGGTGTTTTCCCCTTCTATCCAGAGTTCGAGCCCTTTCTCCTGGGCGATGCTCGCTGCCGTTGCCTGGGAGTAGAGGGTGGGGAGGTAGAGCAGTTTTCTCTGGTAGAGATAGAGCAGCAAGGCCAGTCCTAAATAGATGACCAGGACGCTCTTTAGAATGAAGGGTAGGAAGGGGATCATCTTCACTGAAGCCATGGGAGGGAGTAGTCAGTAATCAGTAGTCGGTTCACTGTTCATGGTCATTGACGGCGTTGCTGGCGGAGGCGGTAGATGAGGGCCAGGATCTCGGCGATGGCCTTGAAGAGTTCTTGTGGAATGCTCTTGCCGGAGTCGACCGTCGAGAAGAGTGTCCGAGTCAATTCCGGCCGACGGATAATCGGTACGCCATGGGCATGGGCGATCTCTCTGATCTTCTCCGCAATGTCATCCGCACCCTTGGCGACGACGACGGGTGACTCCATGGTGCCTGCGTCATACTGTATGGCAACCGCATAGTGGGTGGGATTGACGAGTACTACGTCAGCCTTGGGCACGCTCTCGTTTAGTTGCTGCATGGCCCTATCCATGCGAATCTTGCGCAGCCTGCTCTTGACCTCTGGAGATCCTTCGGTGTCTTTATGTTCTTGCTTGATATCCTGATGGCTCATCCGCAGGTCCTGAGTGTACTTCCACTTTTGGTAGATCACATCGATAATGGCCAAGATCAAAAGAACGAGAGTCACCCGCAACGTAAACCCGAACATGATCTGACAAATGGTCGCCAAGATTTGGGGTGTCCAGGCCCACCGAAGCGCTGCCATCTCATCGGTTTTGCTCCGCAGGTAGAGCCAGGCTACTAGAAAAATGAGCCCCATCTTCGCCAACGAGAGGATGAGCTTGACGACCGCCTTGGAGTTCATGGCCTGCTCTAGGTTCTTGATGGGATTGAGGGCGTCCCACTTTAACTTCAGGGACTCTGTCGAGAAGGCAAATCCGCCTACCGCAAGGGTGCCCAGTACGGACGCTATCAGCATGGTGGCTGTGATCGGGCTCGTCTTGACCATGGAGTCAATGATGTACCGGTTGGAGAAGTCGACAAAGGCCTGCGGCGTGGAAAAAAAGAGGGTGTTCGCGGAAAAGCACTCTCTCACCATGGATGAGCACCAGTGTAGCAGCAAGGGGGCGCTGAGGGCCAGTGACACAATCATGCCTAACAACACGACCACGGATCCCAGTTCCTGGCTCCTGGGGACTTGTCCTTGACGCCTGGCTCGCTCAAGTTTGCGCGGTGTCGCTGGTTGTGTTTTTTCTGTTGCTTCATCTGCCATGGTTTTAGATAGGAAGCAACTTATTCATGAGATCACCGAACTCCTCCACGAGGCCTTGAAGGTAGGGCAGGATCATCATGGTCATGGCCAGACCCAGACCCACACGCACCGGCATGCTCAGAAACAGAATGTTCATTTCCGGCAGGACCCGAGCCATGATCGCCAGCACGGTCAGCAAGATGATAAAGGCGGCAAGAATCGGCGCCGCGAGTCGCAAGCTTGCCGTCAACAGGGCGCTTCCGGCCTCGACCACGCCGCGGGTCAAGACGTCAATCGTGGGGGTCGTCCCCACGGGAAAGCTCAGGTAGCTCTCATAGATGACTTGAATGAGGGCGTGGTGGGCATTCGCGCTCAGGAAGAACAGGATGAATATCATTTCCAAGAGGCCTCCGAGAGGCTGTGTTCGGTCACCACTCAAAGGATCGATGACCTCCGCCATCGCCAGCCCCATCTGGCGTTCAATGATGCGCCCACTGGTTTTGACGATGCTAAACAGGATGGCGATGATGACTCCCAGGGCCAGACCATAGGTTGCTTCGTTGATCATCAAGAGGATCAGGCGTACGGTGGAGAGGGAGTGGAGATCCATGGAAAAGGGCACCAATCGACCAAAGAAGAGGGTCAACAGGAGGACCAGCGCCATTTTTATGCGGACGGGCACGGCCCACCATCCGAAGATAGGAAGGACGAGCATGAATGCGGACAGACGCGTCAAGATCAAGCCAAAACCAACGAGATTATCAATCATCGCAGCGACTAGTAATGTCCAATGCCCTCCATGTAGGAGAAGATTTCACGGAAGAATTCGAGCATGATTTGCAGCATCCAGTTTCCTGTCACTAGCATCACGACGCCGACTGCCACCAACTTAGGGACGACGCTCAAGGTCATGTCCCGTATGGACGTGACCGCCTGAAAGACGGTGATGGCGACGCCGGCGACCAAACAGGTTATCAGGATGGGAGCCGAGACGAGGAGGATCGTTTCCAGGGCTCTGCGGCCGAGGAAGATGATGAAACTGGCATTCATGGATGCGTCCTAAAACGTGTGGAGGTGGTTTTGTCAGTTGAAACTCATGCTAAGACTCTTGGCCAGCATGCCCCAGCCGTCGACCAGAATGAAGAGAATCAACTTAAAGGGCAGCGAAATCATGACCGGTGGCAACATCATCATGCCGGCACTTAAGAGGACGCTGGCAATGACCATGTCGATCACCAGGAAGGGGATAAACAGCAGACAGCCGATCTCGAAGGCGGTGCGGAACTCACTGATGATGAAGGCAGGGACAACAATATGCAGTCCCAGCGCCATGGGCCCGGAGGGGGGGGGGATCTTGGCCATCTGCACGAAGAGCATGAGGTCGGTCTCTCGACACTGTCGCAGCATGAACTCTTTCAAGACATTGGTCGCGAGCGTGGAGGCGGTGGTAAAATCGATCTGGTCCGCCAGATAGGGTTGGATCGATCGGGTATTGATCAGTTCAAAGGTGGGTGCCATGGTATAGAGCGTCAGGAAAAGGGCCAATCCCATCACGGCAATGGTCGGCGGGATCGATTGCGTGGAAAGGGCCCTGCGAACAAACGCGAGGACAATCACGATGCGTGTAAAAGAGGTCATCATGATGAAGAGGCTGGGCAGAATGGCGAGCCCAGAAAAAATGATTACCAACTTGACCGGCGTGGACCAGTCCCGGCCTTCCGTACGTTCAGCGGTGGCCTTATCGATGAAGGTCAACAAATCCGCCACGCTGGGGACCGTCCCATTGCTCGTCGGCGCCGACGGTGTGGCCTGTCCGAGTAGGACCCGCCCGGGGGCGAGCAACATCAGCAAGAGGATTGTGTAGCACGTTTTGCTTAACATCTACCCCGACTCCCTTTCTTGGTCTGGTTCCATGTCGAGTCGGGATAGGTCATCGACTAGGTGGGCCAGCATGGTGATTCGGTCGTTGGTGCTGCCGAGCAACAGACGCTGGTTAGACACCTCCACGACGTGCAAGTATTTCCGCGGTCCCAAGAGGGCCGTTTCCTGGATCTTGATGCTCCGGCTGCCGGCGCCACTGATCTGGGGGAACACACGCTTGAAGAGCATCAGTGCTCCGACTCCCAACGTAACCACCATCACCAGAGCGCCCAGGGTCTTGAAGACAACGTCACGCGTGACGCCGCTGGGATTCGGGAGGAAGTTTGAGTTTGGATCGCTGAACTGCCCAAGAGTGGACGAAGGCGTTTCATTCTGCGCAAAGGCCACCGAGGCTGGCAGAGCCAGCACGGCTAGGGCCGCCAGCGGTAGAGCAGCAACCCCTCTTTGCCTCAATAAGTTCATCAGCATCTCCTGAACACACATGCCAGTCGCGCAGGTCTAATCGAAACAGACGGATACGCAATTTGTATGCCGCGGGCAGGGAAGAGGGAAAACTCGTCCGCAGATCCCTAAAAGCGTGATTTGCAGCTGCGCTCCGTCAAAAACCTATACAGATGTGTGTTTGGAGACTGGCCAGCGAGTCGGTGCCCGAGCCGGCAGCGACAACGGCCCGTCCAACCCGTGGGTTGAGTTTTCTCTTGTACCCTAACAAATTCGTTGTTTTTTCTATAATTCACCCTGGAAAAAATAGGGAATTGATGTACGATGGCGCCCCGAGAATCGGGCTACGGGCGAATCGATGACATGTTTGGCAGGTTAAGAGGTGGGTATCCATTTGGATGCACTGCCCTACGGAGTACCTATTCCAGAACCCGAAGCGAAGGATATCGGATTGATCACCGCCGCTGCTACGACCACGCAAAGTAAGAGCGGGTTGTCTTTGGTCTTTGATGCCGGGCCTGGCCGCGGAGTTCACTCCCGATGCCGTTGCGCCTCCCACGACACAGATCCGGTCATGTTTCACCCGCTTCACCCGGAACAGTTCGGTGAGGTGTGGCGGTTGCTGAACACCTTCCTCGCCCCATAGTCGGGCGGCATCCTCAAAACTGAAGTGGCTGCGTGAACCGTGATTACTATCGTTAAGACCCCGTATCGAGAGCAGGAAGAGGCGATTCGCGCCATCCGAGACGAGGTGTTCGTGCGTGAGCAGCAGGTGCCCCCGGATCTGGAGCATGACGGTCTCGACAGCGGGGCCTGTCATGTTCTGGCGCTGGATCAGGGAAGACCGGTGGGGACCGGTCGCGTCCTGGAGGACGGTCACATCGGGCGGATAGCGGTTTTGCATGAGTACCGCCATCGAGGGATTGCCACGCGACTCGTCGAAACCCTCATCGTCCAGGCCCAGTCGCAGGGATGCACGCGCGTTTGGTTAGCATCTCAATGTCAGGCCACACGGCTCTATGAAAAACTCGGTTTCGTGAGCGACGGCGATGTCTTTCAGGAAGCGGGCATTGATCATATCAAGATGAGCAGGGAGCTATCGGACCTCGAGCCCTAAGATCCTTGGCTACCACCCGAGGAGGAAACCAGGAGAGTGCTGCATCCTCATTGATTGGAGCGGCGCTCTGGCATTGCCAATTTCGAAGGTACTGCTGAAGGTGGACAACGTCTTCTCCTGAAGCTTCGCTGACAATTATGATTGGAGTATGTGCTATGATATTTCCAGAGCCATGTATCCCAAGCGAATCATATTGCCCCGTTTATAAATTGTTATAATATCTTTGAATTGAACCGTTTGAAATGCATTTTCCCTATCTGAATACATCTCTTCAATATGACTCTACTGTTAAAAAACCATCCGAGAGACCGTGTTGCGTGCATGACTCCCAGGATACCACCTTCATTTGCCATTAAGGGCCTGCTGTTATTCTTCATAAGTCTAATATCTATCCAGGTAGGTACGTAAGGATAGTAACGCCAGAGCACTGATATGGGAAACACCGGGCTCGCCTGTGACTGACTGACCGTCAAAGGTGATTGTTTCGGAATACATGCCCCAACTGCCGTCCTGTAATTGCGCGTTAACAATCGTTTTGACCCAGTTTGCGGCGTTTTCAGGGGCCTGGCACCCAAAATGTAATAACAGGGCCACTCTCTCCGTATATAGATCTGAAAAGGAGTGGTTTCTTAACTGTTCCTGAAGAATTCGTTCCAGATGTTCTTGTCTCATGATGACTAGGTGTTCAGGAAGTTCAAATCCGATTTGCTCCGCCCATTGCAGCAGTAGAAACTGGTGGGTCAAAATATATCCGGAGGCATGGAAGGCCATAAAATCATGAATGAATATCATCGCCCGTTCTCTCGGTGTTCCAAAGGGAGCAAGCATATAGTTGTAGAATCGATTCAGACCCGTGCCCGGGTCTACCGGCAGTTCAATGCGTGGCGCACACGGGTCGATTAACAGGTGGAAGGGATCACCCACATGATTTACAGCGTTGTCGTTTATGTACTGTTGCAAGGCCGTGTCTGGGGCTACCTTGCATATTTCCTGTAGTATCCACGCATCACCCACAGAGGATATCGGCTCCTTCGTAATGGCGGCAAGGCCGGCTGCATAGGCTTTTGACGCCCGCATTCGTATGGCTCGATGGTCCCCCTCGTCACTGGGTAAACCGCTGTCGCCTGTAGCATGGTCAGGCCCTATTTCCGTGTGACGGTTTTTGTCCGCGTCGCAAACGCAACCTGCTAGGGCAATGAAACAAGCGATGAGATACCGGAGAGACGTGTGGGTCATTTGGGCTATGTCCTGCTTCATTCTCATGGTCGTCGCTCCTGTTCATTTAGGAATTTCATCTATAACATGATTGTAAAGGCGTTGTGTGTTGCTGTCACATCGAAAGAAATCTAGTTCTTGGCAAGAAGTGACATCAGTAGCTTAGATCATGAAGATGCGAGAGCCGCGGGGAGGTTCGCATTTTCAGTTGCACAAACCGCAGTGTTCTATATAGTGAGCCCTGCAATCGCACCCTCCATCACGGGAGTTCTATTGTTTCACCCTATGGAAACCGAACAAGAATACCGGTAAGTACTTACCAAGATGGGAGGTCTGGCTACTATGAGCATGAAATCAGAGCTGTCTTATTTTGAAGAAACAGGCTTTTTCCAAGAAAAAGACGCGGCAATGGCTCATTTGAAAGATGCTGACGAGATATTGGCGTCAGAAAGCGTGGAATACTGCCTGATGTTCGGAACTCTGCTCGGATTGCTTCGCCACGGGGATTTCATTCCATGGGACGATGACCTGGATATCATTATCTTTAATATGCACACATTTGAAAAGCGCTGTTTGGGCAAATTCAAAGAGAAAGGATATACGGTCTTACAGGATATTCGATGGCTCAATCCTTTTAAGCCGGTACCCTTTCTGAAGAGGAGAACACGTTGTGGATATCGCATTTATGCAAAGAACGGGGACAGTATACCGGGGATTCGCTGGAAATTCCCATGGCTTGGCGTATGGGAACCTGTTTTTAAAAAGGAGGCGATGACACTCCCGCCCGAGACGTTCGTTTATCATATCAAAGATTTTTTTCCATTACAGAGAAAACCATTGAAGGATATTTCTGTCATGATCCCCCAAAATCCTGAGAAGATACTTAATGAATATTTTGGTACAGACGACTGGATGGAATACTGTATTCCTTCCACCCTTGATCACCGGTTGTACCGACCGACGGGATTCCCAGCCCTTAAGAAGCCCGTTAAAGAGGTGTTGGCATATTTAGGGATCGCCAATGAATAAGTTGGACACTTTGGGGTCCAAGTTATTTCTTGCCGGTCCCTCAGACACATGATTGCAGTTTATAAGGAACTGTGTCATAAACCGAAGCCAGACTTAATAATAAGAGAGACCCACCCGTGTTGGGATAATCACAAAAATGAGAATCAGGGAAACCTAAGGTAATGAAAAAAACGACTCAGTTAAAAACCATGCTCCACCATCCTGAACTGGATTTTCTAATAGAAGCCCATAATGGTTTGTCCGCGCGCATTGTTGAACAATCTGGATTTAAAGGTATATGGGCAAGTGGACTTGCACTCAGCGTTTCAATGGGGGTCCGGGATAATAATGAAGTGAGCTGGACTCAGATTCTGGATAATGCGGAATTTATGAGCGACAGCACCTCTGTCCCTATACTACTGGATGGCGATACGGGGTATGGCACCTTCAACAACTTTCGGCGTCTGGTCAGGAAGCTTGAACAACGGGATATTGCCGGGGTCTGCATTGAAGATAAGCTATTTCCTAAAACCATATAGTTTTCTTGGCAAACATCAGCCGCTTGCGGATATGGATGAGTTTTGTGGCAAAATACGAGCAGGGAAGGATACCCAGCGGGACGATGACTTCTGCATTGTGGCCCGGGTTGAAGCCTTTATTTCCGGATGGGGCATCGATGAAGTGTTAAAGCGTGCTATGGCTTACCACCATGCAGGTGCTGATGCCGTGCTCATCCATAGCAAAATTAATTCCTGCGATGAAATAGAATTATTCATGCAAGAATGGGGCAACCGAGGGCCAGTGGTCATCGTGCCGACAAGATATTACCAAACCCCCACAGATGTATTGCGAAGTCTCGACATCAGCATGGTGATATGGGCCAACCATATTCTGAGATCTGCCATCAGTGCCATGCAGAGAACGGCTCGGCAGATACACGAGGTGGAGTCCATCAATGTGGTGGAAGGCCACATTGCAACGATGGCTGAAGTCTTTGACTTACAAAATGCCGATGAATTGCAACAGGCAGAAAAGAAATACCTTTCGCCGATGGCAGGGAGTCTTCCGTGATCCGCGCCGGAGATTTCTTGCATGCCTGTTTGGAGCGGGGTTACCGTTTTTATACGGGGACGCCGTGCTCCTATCTCAAGCCGATCATTAATTTCGTTATTGACCATAAGGCGGCCCGTTTTGTCAACGCCGCCAACGAAGGAGATGCCGTTGCGTTGGCCTGCGGTGCGGTGATGGCCGGCAACAGGAGTATTGTCATGTTCCAGAATTCCGGACTTGGCAATGCGATCAAGCCGTTAACCTCGTTGGCCTATACGTTTCGGATTCCGCTACTCCTCATTGTCACCCTTCGCGCTGAACCGTCCGGTCCCAAAGATGAACCGCAACATGAACTCATGGGGAGAATCACCACCTCTCTGCTGGAGACTCTGCGAATTGGGTGGTCTTATTTTCCCGCCAACTCAACCGACGCGATTGAGCCGGTGTTGGAACGGGCGGACGCCTTCATGGCAGACAAGAGTCTCCCGTATGCGTTGGTCATGCGGAAAGGAGACGTTGAATCGTGCGATCTGAAAACAGAAGATGTAAAAAGTTCGCTTCTTCCTCCCATGCGGCATGAAGAGGCATCGCGCTCTCTGTGTAAAGCAAGGCCAACGCGTCACCAATCGCTACGAGTCATTCAGGCCGTTTCGGCCAAAAGAACGGCCGTCATCGCGACCACTGGCTTTACTGGACGCGAGTTGTGTTCGCTCCGTGACCGGGACAATCAACTGTATATGGTCGGTTCCATGGGCTGTGCGATTTCCATTGGGACCGGTATCGCGCTTCACAAACCCGGATTGAAGGTCATTGTGATCGATGGAGATGGGGCCCTGCTCATGAGAACAGGTGCCTTGGCAATGACGTCTCTGTGTGCGCCCGGCAACCTAATTCATATTCTCCTGGACAATGAGGTCCACGAATCTACCGGAGGACAGCAGACACTCTCCGGCCATGTCTCATTTCCAATGATCGCAAGAGCATTGGGATTCACCCAAGTATTCTCGACGGACGGTCTTGATGATTTTAAGAATTGTCTGACTCAGTCAATGACAGAGCAGGGACCAGTCTTTATACATCTTAAGACACGGCCGGGAGTGCCTGCTGATCTCGGCAGGCCCTCGGTGGCACCCGTACAGGTCAAAGAACGATTTATGGCGTATCTCGAAACTTTTCAATCAGAGGAAGTGTATGGTTAATGTTCGACAAGCGGTTATTCTGGGGGCAGGACTTGGATGTCGACTGAAGGACGTACTCGATGATCGGCCCAAAGGGTTTTTGCAATTAGGGGGCAGGCCCATCATCGAAGAGTCGATTGCCAAGCTTATTCGCAGCGGAATAAATGATATTATAATCGTGACGGGCTATTGTTTTGAATTCTACGACCGACTCGCAGAAAAATATCCCTTTGTCCGCACGATACGAAGCCCGGAGTTTGCGACGACCGGCAGCATGCTGTCACTCTGCAGGCCAGGGCCGTGGGTACAGAGTGATTTTCTGCTTTTGGAGTCAGACCTGATTTATGAGTACCAAGCACTGCAGACGCTCCAGAGTTCAGCCCACGAGAATTGCATCCTACTCTCCGGAAAAACAGGATCCGGCGACGAAGTATACGTAGGGGTCCATGAGAACCGGGTTGTCAACATGTCAAAATGCCGTGACGACATTAAATGGTTGGGAGGTGAACTGGTCGGCATCTCTAAAATCACACGGGACCTCTATCAGCAGATGACGAGTCTTGCTGCGGAAAAATGCAAGCAGAACCGCCAGTATCAGTACGAAGATTGCTTGACCGACCTAAGTCGCAGCACGGCCATTTATTACCATTGCCTGGAAAACTTGGCCTGGTCCGAGATAGACGATGAACAACAACTGAGTAGAGCACTAAATGATGTCCATCCACTCATTCAACGTAGAGATTCTGAGACAGTCCACTCAAAGCACGTTGAAAGACGGGTCCTGCTCAACCCGGGCCCTGCCACGACCACGGATACCGTTAAATATGCTCTGGTTGGCCATGACATCTGCCCGCGAGAAAAAGAATTTGGGGATCTTGTCGAAGGAGTCCGACAGGACCTGGTGCGGATTGTTCATGGTGCGGATGCGTACGAAGCCGTGCTTTTTGCGTCTTCGGGAACCGGTGCGGTGGAAGCCTGTCTGAGTTCGGTTGTCCCTCATGATAAATCCGTACTCATCATCAATAACGGGGCCTATGGTAAACGGATGCAACAGATATGTGATGCTTACCACATCAATCATATCGATTATGATATTAACTGGGGTAAACCGGTCGAGTGTAGTCTTGTCGAACGATTACTCATGCGGCATCGACAGGACATTTCCCATCTGGCATTGGTGCATCACGAGACGACGGTGGGGATTCTCAACGAGTTAAGCACGCTCTCTCATCTTGCCGAGAGATTTGGCGTTGAAGTCATTGTGGATGCCATGTCATCGTATGCTGGCATCCCGATTGATATTCAGGACTCCGGCATCCATTATCTGGTTGCCTCGGCCAACAAATGTATCCAGGGAATGGCCGGGCTCAGCTTTGTCATCTGTAAAACAGAGTCTCTCGAAAAGACAAAGGAAATCAGACCGCGCAATTTGTATTTTAATCTTTATCAGAACTACGCGTATTTCTCCCAAAAACATGAAATGCAGTTTACACCACCGGTCCAGGTTTTCCACGCACTCAGGCAGGCAATCAATGAATACTTTATAGAAACGGAACAGGGGCGGGCCATACGGTATGCCACGCTGTGTGACGTTCTTGAGAAGGGCCTGCAGGCGCTTGGTTTCCGATTTCTTCTTGAGACTGAGTATCGTGCGAAGCTACTCACCGCCATCATCGAGCCCGAAGACACTCGTTACGCTTTCTCTGAGATGCATGATTATCTTTACCAACGTGGTTTTACCATCTATCCGGGCAAGGACGCGGCTCAGAACACATTTCGCATTGCCACTATTGGAGCCCTGACCGAACAGGACATAACCAATTTTCTCGATCATCTGGAAGCGTATCTGATCATGAAAGAGATCAAACTCAGGCCTCAACAACCCGAGCGCATTGTTGGACCACGATCAAGCTTAGGACGAACCGTCGTTGAGAAAGCCGTGTAAAACATCTGAAGGGAAAGATACGGGCGATTCCAGCCAGGAATCGACATATCCGAAACTTGCCAAGGACTCCAGTGACGGCACTTACTGTTATCTGGTTCAGCGGCGGCTCTCCGCCTACGTCACCGATTTCTCTGCGCGAAGGGGGATTTCCGCCGGATCGGCGACTTGTATCGATCTTGTTCTTGCTCTCTTAGCCTCTCTGTGTTTGTACCGGGGATATTCTATCATCGGAGTGATTTTTGTTCAGATCTTCGGTATCTGGTCCTGTGTGGACGGAGAGATCGCGCGTCTCACTAAAAGCACAAGCCGGCTGGGCGACTTTTATGACACCATGGTCGACCGCATCGCCGAATTTCTCATTGTGGGCGCACTGATGCTTTCTCTGGTTAGAGACGAACCTAACGTCTCATGGGGAACACCGTTTTTTGCTTATATGGGCTTGGTATTTCTTATTACCGCATCGTCGGAAAAGTATCGTTCTGTATTCCACGGAGATTATCCTAAGAGAGGCGCTGAGCCCTTTTTCTCCTGGTTTTGTGCCAGCAGTGACACCCGGCTTTTTTATCTTTCTCTCGGTATTATCGCCTACGTCATAAGCGGTTTGGCTGTAATTGTTCAGGGGCTGATGATTGTTCAGTCGGTCTTGCTTGCATGTAATGTCCTGTTCCGGTCATGGAAAATTCCGAAACTTGCACAGAAAAATGAACCGATGTCTGAGTAAATTCGCTTGTGTCTCCTCATCAAGCCTATCGCTCATTACAGGAGTTTCTAGAACGATTGCAGGAGAACTGCCTGCTACTTGCACGGCATGGCCAGAGCGACTGGAATGCCATGGACCTTATTCAGGGACAGCAGGACCGACCGCTCAGCCCCCTAGGATTCAAGCAGAGGAAGAACCTCTTCTTTCTTTTGCAGTCGGTTACCCTGGCTCGAATATTTACCAGTACACTACAACGGACTATTCAGACAGCGCTGCCCATTAGTGAGGAGAAGAAACTACCTTTGGAAGGCATGGCCGCGCTGGATGAGGCTAAACTGGGAATTTTCGAAGGCGAAAGCAAAGTCTCATTTTCTGATGATGCCTCAAAAAAGATGTATCAGGCATTCTTGAATGATGAAATAAACGTGATCCTTCCCGGCGGCGGAGAGAATCTCAAAATGGTCGATACGCGGATTGCACCCTCGGTTGCAGTGTTTCTGGACGCAGTCGAGAGTTCAGGCCACACCTTGGTTGTCGGGCATCGCAATGTGAATAAAATGATTATTAGAAATCTTCTGGGACTCTCCTTTGCGCAAGGATATCGAGTTGAACATGAGCATAATGTTCTCTATGTGTATACACCGAAAACTCAGCAAATCTTTTCTATTGAAATTGGCAACCCGTGTGCGCTTATTGAAATTGAACCGGGGTATAAAGAAATCGATTGATACAGGATGAGAGGGCGACTCGAGAGCGGTCGTATGTGTCCATGCGACACTGGATTTTTTGCAGGTGTCCTTCATCTGCGAGTGAAACCCGCTAGCTCGTTTCGCCAGAAGCCATCGCTTGGGGATGATCTGTCCTGACCATTGCCAAGTCTGCCGCCAGGGCATTTGCCATCACCTGCTCCGCGCCTCGGCAGCCGGGGATGACGCAGGTGACGGCCGGATGCTGCAGACACCAGGCCAGCGCCCACTGGGCCATGGAGGCGTCCGTAGGTACTTCGTTGTGTAGGGTCTGCACCTGGGCGAGCTGTTCGTTCCGAAGCTCTTCCGTCAGCCAGACCTGACGGACATCGTCGTCGGCAAAGCGGGTCCCTTGCGGGTATTTGCCGCTCAAGAATCCGCAGGCCAAGGGGACGCGTGCCAGAATACCCAGGTCTTGCTTGATGCAAGAGTCGAACACGGCCTCCGACTGGGGATTGAGTCGGTTGTGGACCAGTTGTATGGCGCTGGCACCCAAGGCAGCGGCTTTATCGACTTGAAAGGTGTCTTTGAGTTTGCTGCTGATCGAGATCCCCAGGTGTCTGATCTTTCCCGCCTCTTTTTGTCTCTCTAGCATCTCCCACAGGCCCTCTGTCTCGAATATGTCGTCGTCACCGCTGTGAAACTGATAGAGGTCTATGTACTCCGTCTGCAGGGCACGTAAGGATGCCTCCAGCTGCTGTTGGACTTGGCTCGGATCAAAGCGGAGGTCGCGGTCGAAAGGCTTATTGAAGTGATGTCCAAATTTGGTGGCCACGATCCACTGGTCCCGATGTCCGGCCATGGCCCGTCCCAGGAGTTCTTCCGACAGATGGTCGCCGTAACACTCCGCGGTGTCGAGCAGGTTGATGCCGCACTGGCTTGCCTGCTCCAGGATCGCTTTTACCTCCTCTGCCGAGTAGGTCTGGCCCCATTCGCCGCCGAGTTGCCAGGTGCCAATGCCTATGACGGAGACATGGAGGTCACTCTGTCCCAATCGTCGGTATTTCATGATGCTTTACAGTGGTGTGCTTAAAGATAGGATCCGTCACCCTGTTGCTCGATCTGTTCCAGCAGGCCCTTGAGTTTATCGGCATGGTCCTTGTGACAGACCAGGGTGGCATCGGGGCTATGGACGATGATCAAGTCTTGTACGCCGATCGCGGCGATCATGTGGCCCTCTTGCTCCGTGACCAGTATGCTGTTCGTGACATCCAGTAAAGCGGAGGCGGTACTGGCGACGATGTTGTTGTGGGCATCGGGCGTGTGGACATCGGCCAGGGCGGCAAAGGAGCCCAGGTCTGCCCACTGGCAGTCCAGCTCGATGGCGGAGACATGGGGCGCCTTTTCCATGACGGCGAAGTCGATACTGATCTTGGGCAGGCGGGGAAACCATTCCGTCAGGGTCGATTCCCAATGCGGGGTGTTCCAGCCGGCCTGAAGCTGTTCCAGCGGCTCGGTGCTGTCGGGAAGAAACTCGTTGAGAAGCGCTAGAATCGTCTTGGTCTTCCAGACGAACAGACCGGAGTTCCAGAAGGTGCTGCCGCTGTCGAGGTAGGTCTGCGCCGTCTGACGATCCGGCTTTTCCACGAAGGCCTCCACCGGACGCACGGGATGGGTACAGCCCGGGTGAGCTTCGCCCTCCCGGCATCGCACATAGCCATACTGAGTGGCTGCAAAGGTGGGTTTGATGCCAAAGGTCACCAGGCGTTCGGGGTGTTGGGTCACGAAGCAGAGGGCATCCTTGATGACGCTTTGAAACGCTGTCGCCGGATCCATGATCTGGTCTGCCGTGACGACCGCCATGGTTGATCCAGGATCTTTGGCCGAGAGGATCGCAGCGGCCAGGCCAATGGCGCCCGCGGTGTCACGCACCAGAGGTTCGGCCACCACATTCCGCGGCGGTAGATCGGGTAAGGTATCCCGGACTATGTCGACGTAGGCGGCGTTTGTAACGACCAGAATATGGTCGGGATCAAAGATGGGCGTAAGGCGATCGTAGCAGAGCCCCAGCAGGGTCTTGCCTTGGATAAGCTTCAGGACCTGCTTGGGCCGTTCCAGTCTACTCAAGGGCCAGAGTCGTTTCCCGCTGCCACCCGCCATGATGACGGCATAATTCATGGTATCGTGTCTCTTTTAGAGAAGAAATATAGTCAATGGGTTAGTTTTTACCGATGGTACTGGCCTCATGCAAGCTTGTCATCCGCGAGTGAGTGATGGATCTTGAACGTTCGGAACCCGAAGATGGCAATGACGACGAAACAGATGAAGGGTAAGAAAAAGGAGGTGCGTACGGCTTCTAGCGTGCCTAGGCCACCCATGTCGATGATGCGACCTTGGAGCGGGGGCATGAGACAACCCCCTACGATGGCAAAGATCAGACCGGCCGAGGCAATCTTGGCCTCTTCGCTGAGATCGAGACGGAGAGACTCGACGCCGGGGACGACCTGGTGCCACCGCGGCAGGGGTTTCTTGTCGATCCCCCGAATGCGGGTAAAGCCCTGGTCGTGGAAGTGGCGAGCCAGCGCCCCGCCTATGAAGCCACCCGCGCCGCCTATGACGATAAGGTCGATCTTTCCCAGTTGGGAAACTGCCGTTTCATTTGTTTTTGTCGCCATCACCTCATCTCGATTTAAAAGGGGTTCACGGAGTCGGGGGCATATGCCCGGGTCACCGTACTATTATTGACTTTATCTTTCAATAAAATTTGGCGCTTCTGCATCGGGGTCTTAAGATGAGTGTTTCGTCCCTTGGAGGACGTCGTCCAAAAACCAGGCCCTGAGGATGTACCCAGCATGATTATCAAGCAACTTGACGCAATTGAGCGGACCGGGGTGTCGCACAATGCATCCATCAAGAAACGCGTGATGCTGAGCCCGGGGGAATTGGCCGGCGTCATTCAGTTTGCCCAATCGGTCTTTCCTCCGGGGGCCGTCGCCGGCGAACACCGACATGAGGACATGGCGGAGGTCTTCCTGGTCGAATCCGGTCAGGGACATATTGCCATCGAAGGCCGAGAACATGCGTTGGCGCCTGGGACCTGCGTGGTTGTTGAAGTGGGCGAGACCCATGAACTCTGCAACACCGGTGAGAGTGATCTGATGGTGACCTACTTTGGAGTGCAAATGGCATGAAGGAGTTTATGATCGACGATCTCATGCGTCGCAGCGGCGTAGCCTTCGGCACCAGCGGAGCCCGGGGCCTGGCCGAAGAAATGACCGATCGGGTCTGCTATATCTATACGATGGGTTTCCTGCAGTATCTGGAATCTGAAGGTGAGCTTCCCGGAGGAGAGACGGAGGTGGCCGTCGCGGGGGACCTGCGCCTGAGTACGGATCGCATCATGCAGGCCGTTTGTCGTGCCGCTGCGGACCGAGGCTACCGGCCGGTGAACTGCGGCAAGATCCCCTCACCGGCCGTGGCCCTGTACGGTCTTGTCCACCGGGTGCCGGCGATCATGGTCACCGGCAGTCACATACCGGCGGACCGGAACGGGATCAAGTTCAACCGTTGTTCCGGTGAAATCCTAAAGCCCGACGAAGCGGGTATTCGTCGTCAGACGGTCCGTGTTGATGATGGCATCTTTTCGCAGCGAGGGGCGTTTCTTAGCGCCGACACCGACCGTTGGCCCGAGACGACGCAGGCCCGTGAGGCCTATGTGGCCCGTTACCTCGATGTGTTTCCCTCTGACTGTCTACAGGGTAAACGCATCGGTGTCTATCAACACTCCGCCGTGGGCCGTGATCTACTCTTGGAGATCTATGGAGGCCTGGGTGCCGAGACGGTGCCGCTCGGACGCTCCGAGGACTTCGTGCCCGTAGATACGGAAGCCATTCGACCGGAGGATGTGAGTCTTGCCGCTCGTTGGGCCGCGGAGGCATCCTATGTGGCCATCGTGTCGACGGATGGAGACAGTGACCGGCCCCTGATCGCCGACGAACGGGGTCAGTGGCTCCGGGGTGACGTCGCGGGCATCCTCTGCGCCCGATACCTCCGGGCGGATGCGGTGAGCACGCCGGTGAGCTGCAATACGGCCCTGGAAAAATCGGGGTTGTTCGCGCGAGTCGATCGCACTCGCATCGGATCACCCTATGTCATCTCCTCCATGCAGCAGGCCAGCCGGGCCGGATGCAAACGAGTCGTGGGCTATGAAGCCAACGGTGGCTTTCTGCTTCAGTCCGACTGCGAACTCTATGGCCGTCGACTGCCCGCCTTGCCGACACGGGACGCGGTCATTCTCCACCTCGCGATTCTCCTCTTGGCAGAGCGTGAGGGCAAACGCATCTCGGAACTGGTGGCCACACTGCCCCAGCGCTTCACCGCCAGTGATCGTCTGCAGGAAATTTCGCAGACACGAAGTCGCTCCCTGCTCGAACGCTTTCGATCGGGATGGCCGGCGCAAGACTGCGAGAAGGGCACCGACATATTTGGAAGCCTGTGTGGCGTCTGTCGCGACATCGACCACACCGATGGCGTGCGCATGACCTTCGACAGCGAAGAGATCATCCATCTGCGTCCCTCCGGCAATGCGCCCGAACTCCGTTGTTACACGGAAACAGCCTCACCGGCGCGTGCCGCCGAACTCAATGTGGCCTGTCTGAAGATCCTCCGTTCGTTGTGACAGGACAATCCCTTAGTGAAAGGTTTATGCATGCATGCACTCAAGAAGACGCTACAGGCGGGCAAGCTGACCATCGGGAATATGATTTCAGAGGTACGTAACCCGAATGTTGTCCATCTGCTGGCGCGATGCGGTTATGACTTCATCATTGTCGACAATGAACATGGGACCTACTCGGTCGAGACCCTGTCCAATATTATCGCGGCGGCCCATGGGGGCAATGTCCCTATTCTGGTACGCATCCCGGAAATCAGGCGTGAGACCGTGATGAAGCCCTTGGATGCCGGGGCCGCCGGCCTGCTGGCCCCTCAGGTGGATACGGCCGACCAGGCCCGGCAATTGGTGGAATTTGCCAAGTATCCACCCGATGGCGCACGGGGCGTGGCGCTCCGTCGACCCCATAACCTGTATCGCAGGGTCAGCGCATCGGACTACCTGCGTCAGGCCAATGAGGAAACCTTTCTGGCCGTGCAGGCCGAGACAGCGATGGCCATCGAAAATCGGGAAGAGATCGCCTCCGTCCCGGGAATCGATGCGATCTTCGTGGGTCCCATGGATCTGTCTGTCAGCATGGGACATCCCGGGGAAGCCACGCACCCCGCACAGGTTGAGGCCGTTGACAAGATCGTCGCGACCTGCCGGCAGAAGGGACTGGCGAGCGGCATCATGCTGTTCGATCGTGACCAGGCGGCGCACTGGATCGAAAAAGGCATGCGTTTTATGGTCTATGGCAGCGATATCAGCCTCTTGGCCGATGCAGCGTTGGAGGCGGTGACGGCGTTAAAGAAGCTGGATGTCTCTTTAAAGGCGGACCGTTCTGTGCCCACACAATTTTGAAAAATAGTTGCCGGAATGACTCCAGACACAATATGATGCCAGCCATGGCCACCCCAAAAGACCGGCAGCTCTACTGGAAGAAGAATCTTACCTATCTCACCGTCCTCCTATCGATCTGGTTCATCGTGTCTTTTGGGTTCGGTGTCCTGTTGGTCGATCAACTCGATCGGATCCGCATTGGGGGATTCAAGCTAGGGTTCTGGTTCGCCCAGCAGGGGTCTATCTATGTCTTTGTCCTCCTCATTTTCACCTATGTCTGGCTCATGAACCGCTTGGACAGAGCGTTTGACGTGGACGAAGAGTGAGTATCCAGGCCTGGACATATGTGCTAGTGACCTCTTCCTTTGTCTTGTACATCGGCATCGCGATCTGGTCACGAGCCAGTTCGACCGAAGAGTTCTATGTGGCGGGCAAGAGGGTCTCGCCGCTGGCCAACGGCATGGCCACCGCGGCCGACTGGATGTCCGCAGCCTCCTTCATCTCCATGGCGGGCCTCATCTCCTTCATGGGTCGAGACGGAGCCGTCTATCTGATGGGTTGGACGGGGGGCTATGTCTTATTGGCCTTACTCTTGGCACCCTATCTGCGCAAGTTCGGAAAATTCACCGTTCCTGACTTCGTGGGTGAACGATACTATTCCCAGAGTGCCCGTCTGGTTGCCGTCGTCTGCGCCATCTTCATCTCCTTCACCTATGTGGCCGGCCAGATGCGGGGCGTCGGTGTGGTCTTCTCTCGCTTCCTCGAAGTGGACATCACCTATGGCGTCATCATCGGCATGGGCATCGTCTTCTTCTATGCCGTCATGGGCGGCATGAAGGGCATCACCTACACCCAGGTGGCCCAATACTGTGTCTTGATCTTTTCCTTCATGGTACCCGCGATCTTCATCTCCCTGATGATGACCGGCAATCCGATTCCCCAGCTGGGATTTGGCGGCACCCTGGCCGGCGAGGAAGGCGTCTATCTCCTCGACAAACTGGATGGCCTCAATGTCGAACTTGGCTTTCACCGGTATACCGAAGGTGTAAAGGGCCGCTTGGACGTCTTTTGCATCGTCGCCGCCCTGATGGTCGGCACGGCGGGTCTTCCCCACGTCATCATTCGTTTCTTTACCGTGCGTCGAGTCCGTGACGCCCGCATGTCCGCGGGATGGGCCCTGCTCTTTATTGCGATACTCTACACCACCGCGCCAGCAGTAGCCGCCTTTGCCCGTACGAATCTGATAGAGACAATTTCTGAGACCGCCTACAAAGATGTCCCTTCCTGGTATAAGAGCTGGGAAAAGACAGAGTTGGTAGGGTGGCTCGATAAAAATAACGATGGCAAGATTCAGTATCGGCCGGGCGCAGCGTTTCTAGGTAAACCCGATTTCGCGGATGCCAATTCCGTCGGCGCCTATGGTCAACCCATGCTCAGGAACACGCCGACGGATAATGACAATGAACTCTTTGTTGACAAAGACATCATCGTCTTGGCCAACCCCGAGATCGCCAACCTTCCCAATTGGGTGGTGGCCTTGGTGGCCGCCGGCGGCCTGGCGGCTGCCCTGTCCACGGCGGCAGGCCTTCTCTTGGTCATCTCCACCTCCATCTCGCATGACCTCCTCAAGAAGGTTCTCTTGCCAAACATTTCCGATAAGCAGGAACTCCTCTTTGCCCGCATCGCCGCGGGTTTCGCTGTGGTGGTCGCCGGTCACTTCGGCGTAAATCCGCCCGGTTTTGTCGCCGAGGTCGTGGCCTTCGCCTTTGGATTGGCGGCCTCCTCTTTCTTCCCGGCCATTATCATGGGCATCTTCTCCAAACGGATGAACAAAGAAGGGGCTGTCGCCGGCATGGTGGTGGGTCTGACCTTCACCGCCGGCTATATCTGCTTTTTCAAGTTTGTGCGACCCGACCTAAACAGCGCCGACCATTGGCTATGGGGAATCTCACCCGAAGGGATTGGCACCCTGGGCATGGTCCTCAACTTCGCGGTCTCCATCATCATCTCCAAATGGACGCCTCCTCCTCCGCAAGAGGTCCAGGACATGGTAGAAGCCATCCGCATACCTCGTGACGCGGGGGAACCGCATGAGATTGACGCCTGAGCTGGGCGGTAGACAGTAATCAGTAATCAGTAATCAGTAATCGGTAATCAGTTTGCCGACCGAAAATGATCACTGATTACGCTTCACACTCCCCTGGCCGTCGTCGCATCACCTCTTGTTCCCGGCGGACACAGGCTGTGCATTCAGGGGTGCGTGAGCAGGGTACCGTGCGCATCGGTTTGGAAAGGCGCGACGATGCTTTTTACCAAACAGTGGATTCCTTCACAAGCCTGCCGGTCAGGAGAGCCTATGCACAGGGGGCCCGGTACGGTTCTTGGCCCGCTCATTGTCCTGAGCTTGCTCATCTTCGGCGGCGACCTCTCTGGCCAGAGGGCCTACGATGCCGACGGCGTCCCCCAGGTGCCGAGGCGGGGACTCGACCAGATCGATCACATCACCGAGGTGTTGCGTGGAGCCGGGCGGATTTGTATACAAGTCGGCATCGTCATGCTCTTGCTGGCGGACTAAAGATCCTCAACCCGCTTCAACTCTACTACGCTGCCGGAGACAGATCTCTGAAGAAGGCAGTCCGAGACGTCGAAGACCTCCTGAAAAGAATCCGTGAGCATGCAGAAGCAGCCCACGACGATGTCACGGAGGGTGCGGAGGAGGCGGGACTCTTGGCAGCGATGCCCGAAGTCGCCGCATTGACTGAGGCCCAAGAGGTGCCCCCCTATGTGCTGACTGTGAACGATCGCATGTTGGATGACGTCAGGTTGACGCTGAAACGTTTGCGACGGCTTAATGATGCCGGCGCAGAGAGGTACAAGGCGTTGATGTTCTCGGTTGTGCAGGGGATTCAGATCGTGACAGAAGCCTGTCTCGACACCGAGGGCGCTTCAGGTCTGGCCGTAGACATACGATCCTACCTCATGGACGATAGCCGCTATCATGCCTGGAAGACGCTCCTCGGCCACTACGCCAGGAAAGGCGCCCACCAAGAAGCGGCCGAGGCCTTCCTCCGATTCATGACGGCGCTCAGGCAGGGAGCAGCGTCCTCCACCCCTGTGCGAGACACCCCGACGGTCGAAGAGGACTCTGTCTCCAGGGCGCCTCGCCCGCCCGAGATTCCGGAGATTCTCGACGAGGCCACTCTCCCCATGATTGAAAAGGCCGCGCGTCAGGAGGCCAAGAACCTTCTCTCGCTCATTCAAACCGACGGGTCTCCAAGCAGTGTAACGGCATGGCAGTTCGAGCTGGTGCGGAGGCAGTCTCATCCGCACCTACGAGAAGACGCCCAACGCATGCTGCAGATCTTTCTGAAGCAGGAAAGAGCGGAACTTCAGAAGATATGCGAGACGAAGATGATCCCCTGCCGAACCTGGGACCAGATTCTCTACCTACTGGGTGCGAAGGACGGCAGTCAGTTGCAGGAGAGGGTTGAGGAGGGCCGACTCACCCTGGAGGAAATCGTCGTCCTGGAAAAGGCATTTCTCCAAACATTTGCCAAACTAGATTCTCTGGGCTCGATTTACGGCCACGGCGAAGGGGCACGCGTCATGTTAGAACTCCATACGCCCCAGATTCGTAGCGAGACGCTGGTCCTCCTCCGCCGATGCTATCACAGCGAGCATGCGCGTCTCGACCGTACCACGGAGACCTTGGATAGCGAGGAGACTCCGCAACGTCACGAAGTTGCCAGGTTGATTCAGCACTATGTGATTCAGAGACACGATCCACCCCATGTCGATCTCTGAATCGTGGAAGCGGTCGCGCAGAAATATATTCACACTTTAGAGGGACCAAATCTGGGGCACACTTGGACCCCAAATTGCCCAACTTATTTCTTGCCGATCCTTAAGGAAGAGGGAATCGCTGCGGTATTCCTCTGGTGGCACCAGACGTTTTAGTTTTTCGGACCGGTTCAGTATGACATTCAGTTGCTTGACGGCCGTTGCCTCCTGGTCCAGCTTGATCATGATAGACTTGGGACCGTCCGGAGTCGTCGTCACGTCATAACTCGTACCCCATTCGTTTCTTTCATACGGGCCCTCGAATGGGGCCTCGGGCTGTGTTGCGGAGAAAGACGGTTCAGTCTCTACACCAACGGCCATCATCGTGTTGCCTCTGCCATAGTAAAGCGCTTTGCCCGAAGGATCCCACCGGGGATTGTTTTCTCGCCGCGCAATCTGCGGCCGAAGGTGATGTGATGGCCACATTCGATACCGGTTTCCGCACGTTTACCGACGTGCAGCTCTGGGACTACTAGGTTCTGTCTGAAGACGCTTCGAACCATAGCACAAGATGGCTCTCGGCCGCGTTCGATTCTGTTGGCCAAGGTGCCGCTTTTACACCTCTTTCAGCAGCGCGATCAACTCTTTGGCATTGAGCGTACGCGTACTCTCGGTCCCCTCCAGCAACGAGTCGGCCAGGTCTCGCTTCTGATGGTGCAGTTCGACGATCTTCTCTTCGATGGTGTTGGCGGCGACGAGTCGATAGACGGTGACGGGGCGGGTCTGTCCGATGCGGTGGGCGCGGTCGGAGGCCTGGTCTTCTACGGCGGGGTTCCACCAGGGGTCCATGTGGATGACGTAGTCCGCAGCCGTGAGATTGAGGCCGGTGCCGCCGGCCCTGAGCGAGATGAGGAAGAGATCGCCCGCGCCGCTCTGAAAGGCGTCGATGCTCGTCTGCCGTGCCTTGACCGGTGTCTTGCCATCCAGGTATTGGTAGGGAATGCACTGCTGGTCCAGGTGTTCGCGCAGCAGCGTCAGGTGGCCTACGAATTGGGAGAAGACCAGGGCCTTGTGGTGGTTTTCGCGCAGTTCATCGACGAGTTCGGCAAAGGCCTCCAGCTTGGAGCCCCTGAGTCCGCAGTCGGGGACCACTAAGCGGGGATTGCAGCAGCAGCGGCGGAGCTTCATCAATTCCGCCAGGACGTGAATGTGAGACTGCCCGGGCGGCGTGTCACTGAGGCCTTCGAGTCGTTCCAGGGCCCGCAGACGCAGGGATTCGTGTAGGGCCCGCTCCTCGGGCGTCAGTTCGACCAGACGCGTGGTTTCGGTGCGGGGCGGCAGGTCTTTGAGCACCTGTGACTTGAGCCGTCTGAGCACGAAGGGTTGGATGAGCTTCTTGAGGGTGCTTCGCGCCTGACTGTCACCTTCCCCTTCGATGGGTCGGATGAATCGTTGCGCAAAACGCTGTTGGGATCCCAGCAGGCCGGGATTGATGAAGCGAAAGAGGTTCCAGAGTTCGCTGATCCGGTTTTCGATGGGGGTGCCCGTGCAGGTCAAACGGAACCCGCCCTGGAGCCCCATGGCGGCGCTGGAGCGTTTGGTGGCGCTGTTCTTGATGGCCTGGGCCTCGTCCAAGACGATGGTGGTGAAGGCGGTGGCCTGCAGGGCCTCGGCTTCCTGTTGGAGCATGGTGTAGGAGCAGATGATCAGGTCGAAGGGGCCGGCGGCCTCGATGATCTCGCGACGCCGGCCGGCGTCGCCGATGCCCAACTGGATCGGCCGCAGGGTCGGGGCGAAGCGACGCGTCTCCCTCACCCAGTTGGCACAGACACTGGTCGGGGCCACCACCAGTGTGGGACCCTGGTCGGTGCGATGCAGGATGATGGCCAGGGCCTCGACGGTCTTGCCGAGACCCATGTCATCGGCCAGGCAGGCGCCCACGCCCCATTCGGCCAGCCGGGCCAGCCAGATGAATCCCTCCTTCTGGTAAGGCCGTAGTTCGGCCTGTAGCGTGGAGGGTAGCTCGGGATGGTAGGAGGCGACCCGTTGTAGACGCTCCACGTGGGATTCGAAGCCGGCATCGGCCTCGAATCGGCCCAGTTCCTCGCGCCAAGCGTCCAGGCCGACGGCGGCCAGGCGATGGAGCTGCAGCGTGTTGCTCTTGCCGCGAAATCCTCCCGTGGACGAGAGTAGGTGAAGTTGCTGGCGCAACTGCTGGCTCAAGGCAAGGTACTGATTTTCGCCGATGGCGATGTAGCGTCCCTCGGTCTGTTCGACCTGTTCCAGCAGGGTTCGCATCTGGATCACCAGGTCCGCGTCTACCTGGATTGTGCCGGTCACCTCAAACCACTCGCCGGCCGATCGGATGGAGAGCTGGAATTGGCTGGCCGAGAGGCAACGAACGGAAATGGGGTTTCCCTTGGGCCACTCGACCTGGAGTGCGTCTTCCGGTAGAGCCTGCAGTTGTTCCATCAGCTCCAGGGCTGCGCCGGGATCGTCGAATATCCAGCGATAGTCTTGGTCTTGCGCGCCGTCCAGGGCCTCGATGGGGCCGAGGACCTGCTGGGCCGAGGCGCGTTCTCGTGCCTTGTCTCGGCGGGTCTGAATCAGTCTCCCCGCCTGGGACTCGATGAGGTGTTCGTTGCCATGGCCGGGGATGAACTCGCGTTGCGAGCCCGGGCCCAGGGGGATGACGACCAACTCTGCCTGTAATCCCCGGCCGTAGCGTTGGAGGCGGAGGCGCGGTTGGCAATCCGGTTCCACGCTCTGAGCCCCGGTGCCGGATAGGGCAATGTCCGACTGCAGGCTGATGTGTTGGGACAAGCCCTGCAGGCTTTTGAGGACACTCTCCTCTTCTGCTTTGGGCACGGCGATCCCGGTCGGTCCCATGACCCGGGCGAGTTTTCGATGCATGGCCGCAAAGGTCACGACCCGCACCCGGTTCGGGGATTCCCGCAGGATCTGGACGTGACTGTCTGCCTCGGGATAGGGCGTCATCGAGATGAGCAGTTTCCCTCCTTTGGGGACGACATGCACTTCCGGCTCCGTGGGGATGATCTCGACCGGTGTCTCGGGCGCGCCCTCCCAGAAGACATGGGGGTGCCCCACCAGGGCTCGCAGCGCCTCGGCCGGTTGGAGTTCATAACTTGGATCATAGTAGCGATAAGTCTGTTGGAACTTAATGCAGGGCAAGACGGCCCGATCCTGCTCGGTCAGATAGTCCAGTCCTTCGAGGCCGTGGTTGACGAGACGCTGCAGGGCGATCTTGCGTCCCTTGGTCCAGGTCCCCTTCTTGGTGAGCTTCTGCTCCACCGGCGTCAAACCGATGTCCATGTCGTCCTGCCCGTGGCAATAGAGCCGCCACGCGAGACGGACGGCATCGTTCACCGGGGTTTCCCCGGCGTGCGGACCCTCTTGCAGCAGGTGCTCCAGGGCTTCGATCTGGTTCTCCCACATCTCCTTACGAGGCCAAAGATCACAGAGGTCGACGGCGCCCGATTCTGCGAAGAAGGACCGCGCCTGCCCGGCAAGCTCGGGCGAGGCGATCTTGATCTTTTCCAGCAGTCGGGCGCACTGCATGGCGAGCCAGTGTGCACCCGACTCTCTCAGCAAGCGCAGATAGTGCTCGAACTCCGCCCGCAGGTCCCTCCTCCTTTTCGCGGAGGCGGGGACCACCGCCCCGTAGTAACACTGCAGGCAAAGGCACATGACCAGACAGGCATCGGGCAGCGTCCTTTCCTCCGGTGACAGCGCCCTATAGCTAAAGCTGAGCGTCTGACCCTCATAGTAGTTCAGAAGTTCGGACAAGGCCATGAGCGCCCGCTGATAGGGCCTGCCGTAGGCAGCCTCTCCGCTCTTGAGCCAGGCGCCCGCCCGGCGCCGGTCGTTCACGGCATCGGACTGGACCAGCAGCAGCAGGTGCAGCAGGGCCGGAAAGCTCGAAGTGTATTCGGCTTTGGCCCGCTTGGAGCTGCCCACCCGCTTGACCGCCTGGTCGTAGGCCTCGCTTGCTTCCGAGAGCCGGCCGGTCAGCAGGGCCAGCATACCACGCATCAGGAAGGTATTCTCCTGGCCAAAGCCATCCAGCAGGGTGCGGGCACGTTCGAACTCGCCGGCCAGGATGTGGCGCTCGGCGAGGTGATTGATGAACACGCCGAGGCTGGGTGCGTTCAGGACAGAGTCGTTGCCGGCCGAGATCTGTGCGTGGACATACGCAAAGACCGCGTGATTCAGATCGAGGGACAGGGTCTTGCTGTGGAGCGTGTACCCCAATAAATTGAGCAACTGGCGGCCGGGCAAGCGCGCCAAATACTCGGCACGCACGGGCTCAAAACAGATGGGCGCGAGAACCGCTCCGTAGGATTCGATCCGGGTATCCTCATGACACATCTGCTCCAGATGTTCCAACTCCGGCTGATCGTCCATTTCCAGGGCCAGACTGATCTCGCGTCGAGCCAGGTGCTCGCTCTCGAAGCGCTGTCGACCCCACTTGTACTCCCAGGTACCGGGCTGAACCAGGGCCGGCACCGCCGTGCGCAGGGCCTGGACAAAGGCATCGAAGCGACCGCTCTGTCGGGCCTGGTCAAGACAACGCTGCCGTACCTGCTCCGTGCACTCCGGCGGCTCGGGCGCGCGACCCAGGAGGTCGCCCTTGCGTGCGAGCTTGCGCAGCACCACGCCCAGCTTCTGCACCGTGACGACCGACCCATCGGGCATGGCCAGCCGCATCTGTCTGAGCGCCCGGGTGAGTTGGTTCTTGCTCAGGGGACCGAAAGAGAGGGCGACCATCAGCAGGACGGCTTCCTCGAGATCCCGGTCGGACTCTATGCGGATGCGCTGAGAAGGACTGACACGTTCCAATGGATGAGTCACTTTCAACAGGTTGCGTGAGGAGATTGTCATGGAGGCGTAGCATACCGAGGTCGTGAGGGGGAATCCAGAAGAAACGACTCGCGTGAAGACGCTACGGCGCGAAGAAAGAGAAAGAGGCAGATGACAAAGATAGGCCTGGTTCAATTCTGGGTTACACGACTCGACGTAGGAATCGCATTCGTACTCGTGCTCGTGCTCGTGCTCGTACTCGTAATCGGCTTCTCGGCGTTCTCGATTACCAGTACGAGTACCTCTTCGCTGAGCACGAGCACGAAAACAGATCAGACGGACTGTTACCCATATGCACACTCTTGTGAACCAAGCCCAGAAATGGGCTCTCCAAGCTTGATTTT
>JADFMM010000035.1 GCA_022563885.1 Planctomycetota bacterium
ACGTCCGGACGCGGAGGTTTGCGGAAGGTATGGCCCTGAGAATTCAGCCGATCGAGAGGGGCGGGTGCCCGAGGGGGATTCACAATCCGGGCATATTTTTCCGCTTCCGCCACCAGGGGCGATCTAGCGGGAATCTGCGATGAGCCAGCCAATTTTCCCCGTTGTTTCTCAAACTGCTCTAAGACCCCAATCGAGGCCAAAATCTTCGCCACATCCGCATCGGGCTCGGTGCCATGCACCACAGACAGTGCGATCAGCCCCACCGCCAACAGTCCGACAACAACACTCGTGACTTGCAACGCCTTGATCATATCAGCACCTCTATCTGTTAGGTCCTCCTCGTGCCCAATCGTCCGCGTCTCAGACGCGTCCATCCGAACGCCTTTTCACCAAATCACCTTTTGACAGAGCCGCGCATGCTATGCTCTGACATGTATTGGACATGGCCCCGCACGCTGGGTTCCCTACCAATGCTTTATTTTCTCCCGATATTCTTCTCTATGTTCCGCGAATTCGCCGCTGTGCTCCGGCTTATGGCAGTGCAGGCACGAGCGTCGGGGCTGTCCGAGGTCGATGCTTCCCCCGCTCACGACATGATCGGCTCCGGGGCCATGGCAGACTTCGCAGCCCACATCCGGAAACTGGGGTGTCTTTTCTAGGGAGACAAATCCCTCCTCAAACTCCATCCCCACGACATGACAGACGACGCACTCAGGATCCATGTCCGATCCGACCTTGACGAGCGTGCCATAGGCATGTGCATGACCTCGATCTTGCCAGATGGCATACACCTCCTCGTGGCAGTCCTGACACCTGCTCGACCCCGCAAACCGTCCACCTTCCGGTAAAGGGACGCGGACGACGCTGTCCATCAACTGGCTGTCGCGGACGATGCCCTGGTAACTCTTGTATAGGTCGACCAACAGGGGATCGTTGATTAGCTCCTGCGACACCTTAATCTCCCGAAAACGAAGTTCCAGGCCGTCGCCCCCCACCCGTGGCCGGATGTCCAGGCGCCCCACGTGGCGGCCTCGTCTGCCGACAGAGAGCACCTGCGCCTGCGCGGCCGGAAAGTCGAAGACCTTGGGGTCGTCCAACTCACTCGGTACCACCACACAATCCTCAGCAGTCGCAATCTCCAGCACCGAATGGACAAGGTCCTCGTCGGCGCTGTCGAGGATAAAGACGCGTACTTGGGATGCTTCTCGGAGCGAGGACAGGGTCGTCTGGGCGTTGACAGCAATGACACGGATCGCGACCTCACGGCCCCCCAGAGAAAAACTGCGGGTAAAAGAGGACGCCTGCGATTCGCCCACCGGCTCTGCGGTAATCACGCTGACGCTCGGATCCAGACCCGCCAGGGCCCCGGTAAGCCGTTCGATCTGCAGATCCCGGGCAGTGAGATGGAGAACATCGTAGCCCAGTAGAGAAAAGGCCTGCAGGAAGACCGGGAATTTGATGAGATTCTGTTCTGTCTCCGCATCGACGATGGAGCCAGTATTGATGACCAGGCGGCGCGACCGGGAAACCTGATCGAAAATGGCCCCCCGCCGCTCCAATCCCCCCAACTGTCCCCCCGAGCAGCCACAGGGTTTGAGTTGCCCTTGCTCCTGACCGGAGAGAAAAAGCGTGATACTCGCATCCCCCTGCCCACGCTCCTGCGCCGCTCTAGCCCAAATGACACAGCAGCAGCCCAGGCAAGCCAGGCTAAGCGTCAGGAAGAGCCCTCTCATCTCGGAATCTGACTCACTGACGGCCGGCGATCCTCTTGCAGCACCCTCGCCTCTTGCAGCGCCCTCTGAGCCTCTTGCAACACCCCCTGAGCCTCTTGCAGCACCCTCTGACTGTAGGAGCCCTGGATAGCGACTCGCCGCTCCTTGCCACCCTTAATTCGGATCACGATCTCATCCTGAAAGCGACTCTCACTGCCTGCTTTCGGCGGTGTGATGTCGAAATACAGTTTGTATCCATTATTGACGATCTCTTGCTTCGTCAGGACGGCCGTACCCTTTTCGCTCGTGATCGATTCGAGTTCAAAGGTTGGCGGCACCGGAGTGACGTTGACAGAATCGATTGCACCTCCCCCCTTGGCGCTCGATTGATCTTCGGCATAGTTGTCTAGCACAATCAGCTGCCGCTTCATTTTCTGGGCGGGGTCCGCGTTGAAGAGCAGATAGCGGGCAGGCAGATGGACGTACCTGGGAATCAAATCGAAGTTCAGGGAAATCGCGTCAGAGCCGGGATGGGTGTGTTCAATTGTGAGTCTCCCCTTGGTCATCTCCATGGCCTGCAAGACGTCTATAGCCACCTGAGGCTGCAGGGTGAACTCGGTCGCCTCTCGGTTGGGATCGACGTCCAGGGACATGCAGTTTCCCGTCACGCGGAAGGAATTCAAAGCAAAAGGCTTGCCGTCCAGACTCTTAATGGTAATCGATGGACAACCCGCGTTTTCTTTGTCCCGGTACAGCCTGAGCCGGGCCGGAGTCCAACTGAGCTTACGCACTACCCGGCCCTTGATCGTCAAAACCACATTCTTGTTGTCAGGATCATCCGTAAACAGGTGTATTTTCTTCTCCATGGGCCCGATGTAGGTGAAACTATAGGTCACATCGAGTCTGCCCGTCTCTCCGGGCGCCAGATCGAGGCCCTTCTTGGCATCGACAACCTGGCCGTTTTTGCTCAGCTTGATCACCGCGCCGCAACAGCCCTGCACGCGGGTGATTCTCAGCGGTCCCTGCCCCTCATTCTTGAACTCAAAAAACCCCTTGGGCTTGGCCGCGGGGGTGACATCGCCAAAATCACACAGGACGCTCTTCACCACGATCTTCCCCCGTGCAGTGGCTGCAGGCTTGGGCGCCGTCTCGACGGCCTGCACCTTGATGCTCGTCTCTCTGGGAAGGACTTCAATCGGCGACACTGCCGGCGCTGCGGCATTCAACTCGTCCGCTTCAACGGTCCCGGCCGGCGTCTGGCAGCCCAAAAAGGCCAGGACGACGAGCAACCCACAGACAGTCCATCCCAGTGAAAGGGGATCTCGGCTTGCCGGCCCCTTCCGAATCGGAGACCGCGCTATACCTATTGACCTCATGGCGCTATACCTCGTGTTCTTGTCGTTTCGAATGACGGCCATCATCGATGAGTGGGTGGCTCTCTATGGCCGTGACGATCGTTGGACGACCGCTTATTTTATTACGCAAATTGTAGCAAATTGTTGTGAGCGGACCATTTTTTTTCGGCCGGCAAGCGGGAGATCATCAACAAATCACAAAAACTTGTTGATAAACGAAGTTTCCCTGCTAACATGAGTCGTTTCCGTTTAGGAACCCTACAATCATGAAAAAGGATATACACCCCCAATACCAGACAATCATGGTACACTGCGGTTGTGGAAACACATTCGAAACCCGCAGCACAGCCAAGGAAATACGCGCGGAAATATGCTCTAGCTGCCATCCTTTCTATACTGGAAATCAGAAGTTTATCGACACAGCGGGACGTATTGAGCGATTCCAAAAGAAATATGGCACGAGCTACATGAAGATCGCGAAAAAGGAACCGGCTCAATAGCGATAGTGCCCCACACCTTGCCCTGCGTGTGAATGCCTCTGATCCTGTTCTGCAGGGGACAGGGGCCTTTTTCGTTGGAGTCCCGGCGCTGGGCTTAGGGACCGGCAAGGAATCACCTGGACTTTTGAATGCCCAATTGCACCCCAAATTGTCCAAATTTTACTTCTTGCCGATCCCTTACGGTCACACGGTGGCCACAAATCATGACATCAGTCGGGCGGAGTGTGTCGCATGCCTCCAAAGAATTCAATCCTGCTCAAAAAACTTGAAGCGATGAAGCAGCGATCCTGCGAAATCGATGCACTCATTGCCGACCCCCAAGTGGCCTGCGATCCCAATCGGTCGATCACCCTGGCCAAGGAGCAGGGACGACTCAAATCGATTGTGGGAGACTACCGTCAATACGAAGCGGCGGTCCAAGGCGCCGCAGACGCCCAGGACCTGCTGCAAGACCCCGATTCCGACGATGAGTTCAGGGCCCTGGCCAAGGAGGAGATCAAGACGCTCGAAGCCCGACAGACCGAGTTGCTGGAGTGCATGCAGAGCAGATTGGTGATGGCGGACGACATGAACGTCGGATCGATCATCATGGAGATCAGGGCCGGGACCGGCGGTGACGAGGCGGCCCTGTTCGCCCGTGACCTCTACGACATGTACACCCGCTATGCCGACAGTCGGGGGTGGAAGGTGGAGCAACTCGATCTCAGCGGCTCCGAAATGGGAGGATTCCGGGAGGTCATTCTCGGCGTCAAGGGCGAAGGTGTCTGGGCGGATCTAGGCTATGAGGGAGGCGGGCATCGTGTGCAGCGGGTCCCGGAAACGGAGTCTCAAGGCCGCATCCACACGTCGGCAGCGACGGTGGCGGTCTTGCCGGAGCCCGAGGCAATAGACATCGAGATCGATCCGGCGGATGTCATCGAACACGTCTCCCGCTCCAGCGGGCCGGGCGGTCAAAATGTCAACAAGGTCAGCAGCGCCATCCGACTGGAACATACCCCCACCGGCATCACCGTCAGTATGCAGGACGAGAAGAGCCAACACAAGAACCGCGCCAAGGCGTGGCGCATCCTTCGAAGTCGCCTATACGAACACCATGAACGTGAAAATCGGGCAGAGCGTGACTCGCAACGGAAGTCGATGATCGGTTCCGGCGACCGGTCCTCCAAGATCCGCACCTACAACTTCCCGCAGAACCGGGTGACTGATCACCGCATCGGCCTCTCGCTGTACAGTCTGGACAAGATCCTGGGGGGAGACATGACAGCACTCGTGCAGGCACTGAAAGATAACGATCGCCAGGAGCGACTAGAGAACCTGTAAACAGGGACCGTGTCTCTCTGTGAAGCTGCGGTCCCCTCGGGAGGCAAGCCTATGATTGTCGTAGTGACAGGCATGGTCGGCGTAGACAAGAAGCGATATCTCAAGAAGGTGGCCCAGCGCGGGACCGCCCAGGGACAGACATTGACTCAATTCAACGTCGGGGACATGATGTACCGGGAGGGCCCTGACATCCCCCCCGGCAAGATCCTCGATATCCCCATGCCCCGACTCAATTCCCTGCGGCGCTGCGTGTTCAAGGACATCATCACGCAATCACGTGACGCAGAGCATGTGATCGTCAACACGCATGCGACATTCCGTTGGCGCCATGGGCTTTTTCCGGCGATCGACTTTGACCAAATGAGAGAACTCAACGCCGATCTCTACATCTGCCTGCTAGACTGTGTCGCCTCCCTGCACGGGCGCCTCATGGCGGAACACGTGATCAATCATACGCTCAAAGACCTGATGGTTTGGCGTGAGGAAGAGATTATCGGCACCGACATGCTCCGACGCGGCGTGGGGGAAAATATCCCCTTCTACTGCTTAGCCCGGGGCAATCAACACGACACCATCGAAACGTTCTACAACCTCATGTTTGCAGGCGACAAACAGAAGGCCTACCTCAGCTTCCCCATGACGGCCGTCGTGGGTCAGCCCGACATACAGGCCGAGATCGATGCCTTTCGCAAGCGGATGCACTCGATCCTGGTCTGTTTCGATCCGGCGGATGTGGAGGACGCCCATCTGCCCCAACTGGCGCGGGAGGCCCGCGACCGGGGCAGCGACACCGTCGAGCAGGTCCTGCAGGGAAAGCGCGTCACCCTCAACTGTGCCGAGATCCTGCAGATCGAACGAGACATCAACAGCCAGACCTATGCCCGCGATTTTCTCTTGATCGATCAATCCGATATGATTGTCAGTCTTATCCCGACGGGCCCGGACGGCAGAGCGTCCCTATCGAGCGGTGTGGAGCGGGAGTTGCAACACGCCCACGAAGCGGGCAAGGAGGTCTATGTGATTTGGACGGCCGAGCAGAGGCCTTCGGTCTTCGTCACGCAAACGGCCACGAGGATCTTTCCGAGCGTGGGGGAAGCCGTGGCTCATTTCTCTGCCAAAGAGAGCATCAGCCGGTGACCGCCTTAGAGAAGACATCGATTGCAGCGTTGCTGGATCACACCCTCTTGAGCCCCACCGCCACCACAGAGCAGATCCACACGCACTGCAATGAAGCCCAGCAATACGCCTTCCACTCCGTCTGCATCGCAGCGCGGTGGGTGGCGCCGGTCGCCGATCGCTTGCACGGCTCTCAGATCAAGGTAACGTCCGTGATTGGCTTCCCTCTGGGCAGCGAGACGACCCAGACCAAAGCCGCCCAGGCCAAAGAGTTGATCTTCGCCGGCGCCGATGAACTGGACATGGTCATCGATCTGGCGGCCGTGATTGAAGAAGACGCCCAAGCCATTCAGTACCAATTGAAGACCCTACTCGGCGTCTGTCGTAGCGTGCGGCCCGAAGTGACACTCAAGGTCATCATCGAGGCCGCCGCCCTCACGCACGACCAGAAGGTCTTTGCCTGCCGGCAAGTCCAGACGGCGGGCGTGACGTTCCTGAAGACCAGTACCGGGCTTCATGCGGCCGGCGGCGCGACCCTCGCAGACGTGCGACTGATGAAAGACCAGGCCCCCAACTGCAAGGTGAAGGCCGCCGGGGGGATCCGAACGGCCCAGCAGGCCCTGACCTTCCTGGAGGCGGGGGCAGACCGCCTGGGAACCTCGGCCTCAGTCGCCATCGTCCTGGGGATCAACTCAGGAGGCAACTGATGGCCGCGCCGGCTAGCGCTCCCCCTGCCCTGCCGGTCCGTTGTCGGATCAAGACCCGGCGCCTGGTCCTCGCACCCAATCTGCGCGGTCTGAGCCAACTCTTTTCCCAACGGCGCTGCCCTGCCATCCTGGGGGGCAACGATGCAAAGTCCCGCGGTGGACGTTTTTCCTATTGGGCCGCGGACCCCATCGATCTGTTCGAATTTCGGATCGGCCAGACCGACCCCCTCGATAGACTGGACCAAGCGCTTTCCAGATACATCCTGGCATCCGATCAACCAAGACCCCTGCCGCCGGAGATGTTCTGCGGCGGCTGGATGGGTTCATTCAGCTATGACCTCGGACGCTACCTCGAGGCCCTTCCCACGACCGCCCATGATGATCTTCAGATGCCCATCATACGCCTGGGTTTCTATGACAGTCTCATCGCATACGACCACCATTCTCGGGCCACCTGGCTCATCGCGCTGGAATTGGACGACCGCGTGGCCGAATGTCAAGCGGCCTTCGACAAGCTGAGCGACTGCCTGGATCAAGCCGCTCAGATCGAGTATCGCACCTTCGATCATGCCAACATGGAGGCGATCGATGTCGCGGGCACACATAGTAACATGAGTCCGGCAACCTATTTAAAACAGGTTCAGAAGATCAAGGCGTACATCCGGGACGGCGAGACCTATCAGGTCAATTTCTCGCACCGCTTCGACTGCCCTTTCCGGGGCGAGGCTATCGACCTGTTTCATTGGCAGAACCAGTACAATGCCAGCCCCTTTGCGGCCTACTTGGCTTGGCCTGGGTTCACCGTCGTGAGTGCCTCTCCGGAGATGTTCCTCAAACGAACCGGTAGCCTGATCCAGACACGACCCGTCAAAGGGACTCGGCCGCGGCTAGACAACGACGAGCTAGCCAATAGGGCCGGCATACAGGACCTGCTGCACAGTCCCAAGGAACTTGCCGAACTCAACATGATCATCGACCTGGAGCGCAACGACCTGGCCCGAATCTGCATACCGGGGACACGCCATGTCGAAGAAGCGCGCAGCATCGAGGCCTATCCGACCCTGTTCCACGCCGTCGCCACGGTCTCCGGACAACTGGCAGACGACACCCGCTTTCGCGATCTGCTCCAGGCCACCTTTCCGGGAGGCTCCATCACGGGTGCCCCAAAAATCCGATCTATGGAAATCATTGACGAGACAGAACCGACCGCCCGAGGCCTGTACACCGGCAGCATTGGTTTTATCGGGGTCGATGGGAACGCGTGCTTGAATATCGCCATACGAACCATTATCATCACCCGGGAGACCGCATTTGCGCAGACAGGTGGCGCCATTGTGGCTGATTCCGACGCATTGGCCGAGTACGAGGAAACCATCACCAAAGCACGTGCCCTCTTAGCGGGGATCGCCGGCGTCCAGACGCAGACTCAGGACAGCCCCAGCACGCTGACTGCGTCCTAGAAATCCAACTGGCCTAAAACAGACGAGATGAGCAAAGTATATCTAAACGACAGGATCGTCGACTCCGACCTGGCCACGATCCCGGCCAACGACGCCGGATTCCTCTATGGAGCGGGCCTCTTTGAAACCATGCGCTGCCACAACGGGATCGTCTTTAGTCTGAAAGACCATCTCGATCGCCTCAGTTTTTCCGCAGCCAAACTGGCTATCCGCATGACCCAAGGCAAAGAAGTCCTCACTGATGCCATTCATCAAGTCCTCCGGTCCAACGGATTGACGGAGGCCCGCATTCGCCTGACCCTTTCCACCGGTCCCGTGTCTGCGGAGGACGACGGCCACCCTTCGACGCTCCTGGTCTCAGCCACCTCATTCGAGCCTTATCCCGAAGACTATTACCGCAAAGGCGTGCAAACGGTCCTCTGTCCCATTCGGCAGAACGCCACAGATCCCTTGGTGGGACACAAAACCACCAACTGTTTCACCCGCATGGTCGCCCTGAAACAGGCCCATCAAAAGAACGCTGCGGAAGCGATTTGGTTTACCACGGAAGGCCGCCTGGCCGAGGGATGTGTCAGCAATTGCTTCCTGGTGAAAGACGGCAAACTCATGACGCCGCCCATAGAGACGCCCATCCTCCCCGGCGTCAGCCGGAAAAACGTCTGCAACATCGCCATTCGTGACGGCATCGACCTGGTCGAGAAGGACTTGACCATAGACGACTTGCTGGGGGCAGATGAAGTCTTTCTAACCAATGTCATCATGAAAGTCCTACCGGTCATCGGCATCGAAAAGCATACCGTGGGCACCGGCAAGGTCGGCCCAGTCACCGAGCAGGTCAAGACCGCCTTTAGCGAGGAAATTGAGTCTCAATGCCGGAGACCGGTGTGAAGATCGAAGCGGTGACCGCTGCCATCGAAACACTCGCTCCCCTGCGCTGGGCCCAGGCCTGGGACAACGTCGGCCTGCTCATCGGAGATCCGAATGCCCAAGTGCGGCGAATCCTGCTCACCATCGATACGACCCGCGCAGTGGTGGCAGAGGCCAAAAGGGTCAAGGCAGACCTCATCTTGAGTTACCATCCCGTGATGTTTAAGGGCGTCAAACGCATCACGGCCGAAGGCCCCACCGCCCATCTCTATGATCTGATTCGTTCCGGCATCGGCCTCTACTCCTTCCACACCGCCATGGATGTGGCGCCCGGCGGCGTCAATGATGCCTTGGCCCAGGCCGTCGGTATGACGCAGGCCAGACCCTTGGGTGATTTCGTGGAAGACCCCGGAGGCCCCTCCTACAAGATCGTCACCTTCGTCCCGCAGGACAGTCTCAACAAGGTGGCCGACGCCCTCTATGCCGGTGGTGCGGGCCACATCGGCAACTATTCCCACTGCGGATTCCAGACGGAAGGTACCGGAACCTTCTTGCCCTTGGCGGGCGCCGACCCCACCGTGGGACAGCGCGGGCGGCGGGAGACCGTGGCAGAAATCAAGCTAGAGACGGTGGCCACGGCGGCGTCGGTTCGAGGCGCCATCGCCGCCCTCCATCGGGCCCACCCCTATGAAACGCCCGCGTTTGACGTCTTTCGTCACTACGACCTGGAAGAACGCCTGGGCCTGGGACGCATCGGGCCCTTGGCTCATCCAGCGAAACTCCAGGAGGTCTTGGCGCGCCTCAAAAAGGCCACGGGGGCCAGGACGGCAGGCATCGTCGGCCAACACAACCGACAACTCAAAACCGCGGCCGTCTGTGCCGGTTCGTGCGGTGACCTTCTCTCCGAGGTAGTGACCCAGGGCGCCGACCTCTATGTCACCGGTGAACTCACTCACCACCGCGCCTTGGAGGCGCAGGAAGCCGGGTTGACCTGTGTCTGCCTTTCACACACCGTCTCCGAACGCTTCGCCCTCAAGCACATCGCCCGGCAACTGAAAAGCCTGCTGCCCGACATCACCTTGCGGCAAAGCCTTAAAGACGCCGATCCCTTTGAGTGGAAACCTCTATGAGCGAGTTGTCCCCCGACACCGTTGACCAGCCGGCGCAGAGCGAGGACTCAGACTCGGCATCCGCATCGGCCCCCACCGACGACAGGGGCCCGACCGAGACAAAGGCAGACCCGGAGGTCACGATCGAGTCGGTCATCGAGGCGGTCCTCTTCGCAAGTGACGAACCCGTGACCCTTCCGAAACTGGCCGCCATCGTCGAGACCACCGGCCAGCAGTGCAGACAGTGCATTGAGCAACTCAACGAACGATACCAGACGAGCCAGAGCGCCTTTCGCATCGAACAGATCGCCGGCGGCCTGCAGATGCTCACCCTGCCCTGCTACAACCTCTGGCTGCAAAAACTGATCAGGGTGCGCGGCGAGAGCAAGCTCAGTCCCGCCTCTATCGAGACCTTGGCGATCATCGCCTACAAACAACCTGCCATTCGCGCCGATATTGAAGCCATCCGCGGCGTCGCATCGGCAGAGATGATTCGGGGGCTGATGTCCAAAGGACTGGTCAAGATGGTCGGACGGGCCGACATCATTGGTCGACCGATGCAGTATGGCACGACCAAGCGATTCTTAGAGGTGTTCGGACTCGACTCCTTGAAGGACCTACCCACCATCGAAGAACTCAAGAGACCCCCCGACGTGCCCGACACAGAAGGATAAAGCACCGCCCGTGTTCGAATTCGTTACCGACAGAAAGATCTAGCTCAAACTCATCTGCAGGGAAGATCCAGGCTCCGCAAGGGGGCCATCCCCTGCCACTCCTATCCGAACAAATTTATCGGGTCCCATCGCCTGGGCCAGCACCGCTATCACTGTAGCCTGGAAGAGAGATCGGGGATCGTCTACACCGGGAAAGAAGTGGAAAGACCGTGGATTCAAGATGACCGTGGAAATTGACCTCAAAGGATTTCAGAGCAGAGGCATCCGTAAACTCGTGGCCAAAGATCGCAGTACGCCGGAAGGCGACTTCAAGACCATCATGGACTTCATCGAACAGGACGCTGTGCGACGCTGCTACGAGGTGATTCGCTTAGTCGGAGACAAACAGGAATTACCTTTTCTTGACCGAGATTGAGCCCGGAGATAAGCTGGGCCCATCTACATGAGAAATGAATATGCCTAATAGAAAGTTGACACTGGCCGCTGTCGTGTGGTCGCTGATGACACCTGCTGGCCTACTCGCGCAGGCAAGTGCAGATCTGTCCACAGACCACCCCTGGAAACGTCACGTGATTGACAGTTCTTCGCGAGGCGCTGACGGGGTGAAGCTTTCCCACGTCAACGGGGATGAACGACTCGACATCACCACCGGATGGGAGGAAGGCGGTGTAACACGCGTCTACCTTCATCCCGGTTACGGTCGTGCCAAGACTGCCTGGCCCGCGGTGACGGTGGGGAAGACGCCCTCGGTCGAGGATGCCGTCTTTTGCGATCTGGACGGTGACGGCGCCATCGACGTCATCAGCAGTTGCGAGGGCGGGACAAGGTCGATGTTCGTGCATTGGGCACCTAAGGCGTCCAGCCGCTATCTCCATCCCGAGGCCTGGGTGACCGAAGCCATTCCGGCAACCGTGGCGCAGACCGCTTGGATGTACGCCCTGCCCATGCAGATTGATGGAAGGAATGGCGTCGACCTCGCGGTGGCCTCGAAGGGGAAAGACGGCTTGGTCGGCTGGCTGCAGTCACCGGCCAATCCTCGCGCTCTGGTGGACTGGCGACTCCACCGACTCTACCGGGCGGGATGGATCATGACACTCGCCTCGGTCGATGTGGATGGGGACGGCGATCTCGACCTGCTCGTATCGGACCGCAAGGGCGGCAACTCCGGCATTCTCTGGTTGGAAAACCCCGGCACAGACGCCGTCGCAGGCAACTGGCCGGAACACCGCATCGGGGCGGCCGGACGAGAGGTGATGTTCCTGGATGCCGCCGACCTGGATGGCGATGGTCATCGCGACATCATTGCCGCCGTCAAGCCAGACGAGATTCATTGGTTTCGTCCTCCCTCTGTTCCGTCCGACCCATGGCCCGTCCAGGTGATCAAGGTTGCCCATCGGGCGGGCATTGGCAGCGCCAAGGCCGTTCGAGTGGGCGACATCGATGGTAACGGTAAAGCCGACATCGTCTACTCCTGTGAAAGCGCCACGCCTCCCAAGCGCGGGGTCGTCTGGCTGAGCTACGACAAAACACCGCATGAGAAAGATTGGCACGTGAATGACATCAGTGGGCCGGAGGGGATCAAGTTTGACCTCATCGAGCTCTTCGACATCGACGGTGACGGCGACTTGGACGTCCTGACCTGTGAAGAGAGACACCAGGGGAAAGGCATCGGTGTTTTCTGGTATGAGAATCCCCTGGGTGAGCGTGAATAACCGCTTCTTCTCACTACCGTTTTGAGACTACCCGATTGATCCTAGGACCGGGCATTGCCCATCGTGCTCGTACTCGTGCTCAGCGAAGGGGTAATCGTACTCGGTTTTTTCATTTGGTCGTACCGAGTTCGAACCGCGTCCACCGTTCGTGGGACAGGTTATCGATCACGAGTACGATTACGAGTAAAACTTCAAACGATCACATGGCAACCAAGGTATCCTCTCTCATCAAGCTATGATCGTATTGCTGACTGACTTTGGCCTAGGCGAGTATGTGGGCGTCATGAAGGGCGTGATCTGCCAACACGCGCCCGATGCCCGCATCGTCGATCTCTGTCATGACGTGACGCCACAGTGCCTAGTCGAGGCATCCTGGCTGCTCAGCCGGAGCTACCGCTATTTTCCCACGGGGTCGGTGTTTTGCTGTGTGGTCGATCCCGGCGTGGGCAGCGATAGAAAGGCCGTGGCCGTGCAGACGACCCGGTACAGCTTCGTTGCCCCGGACAACGGCATCCTCTGGGAGACCCTCAAATTGGAGAGCGTGGTCGCCCAGCGGGAGATACCGGTTCCCGCCGAGGCCAGTCGCACCTTCCACGGCCGCGATCTGTTTGCCCAGGCCGTTGCCGAGGTGGATCGGGGCAAGTTCGAGGCCCTCGGTCCCGCGACAACGAAGCTGAAGCACCTCGATCTGCCGTTGAAGGGCCGCGAGGGCCTGGTGGTCCGTATCGATCGCTTCGGTAACTGCGTCACCAATCTCCCTCCCCAGGGCCAGACTCACTACTCCGTGACGCTGGGGACGCGTAGGGAGAGCATGCCGTCCTACCCCACGTACGATGCAGCAGAGGCTGACCGACTCTTCATAATCGAGGGATCCTGTGGTACGCTTGAGATCAGCCTCAAGAATGGCAATGCCAATGCCGAGCTGCACGCGAGCGCCGGCGATAAGATCGTCATTGAATAGGGATCGGCAATTACCTTTAACCGCGCTGCAACTCCCACCCCTCTCGGTAGTCGCGCACCAGGTATCGGTTGGCCGCGGGCACGTTGGTGATTCGCATGCTGTCACTATCGAATAAGACCTTCTTCCCCGCGCGCAGGGCGACCGTGCCCAGATTGACGGCGTCCGTAATCGCGCCGGCGTTCTGAAAACTTCCCGGAGAAGGGTCGCCCCCTCGGCAGGCCTGAACCCACGGGATGTGGCGAGCGCGGCGTCCCCCTGGCCTGCGATCCGGCCCTGACGGCGCGTCCGCTTCGACGCGCAGGGTTTTGTTTGCTCCTCTCGTAAAGATGCGGGGACTCTGCCCGTTGAAGCCCGCTAAGATGGCGCCCCGATCACCCACGAAGAGGATACCCTCGCGGGCCATCTCCACATGCTGCGCTTCAAGCTCGTCCGGCAAGCGCGGTTTCATGCCGCCGTCATACCAGAACAGATCCAGGGCCGGCATGCCCTGTCGGGGCGCGAAGTTCAGACGAATCGAGCAGGCCGTCGGGAAGGAGAAATCATTCTTGACGGTTCGACTGACGCGGTCGTCGATGGTACAGGTATGGGTGGCCCAGGCTTCCGCGCTCAGGGGCGCCTTCAGGTCCAACCCCGCGAACACCGGCCATAGGCTGTAGATCCCCATGTCCGCCATGGAGCCTCCCCCAAAGTCATACCAGCCGCGGAACACCGTATGGGTGTAGTGCGGGTGATAGGGCCGGGGGAGCGTGGGCCCCAGCCATAGATCCCAATCGAATCCCGCGGGGACCGGGGGTCTGTCCGCGGGAATCTCGGTGTACTGCGGCCAGACCGGCCGGTTGCTCCAGTTGTGTATCTCCCGTAGCGGGCCGATGACCCCCTCCTTGATCCGTGCGACGATTTTACCGTTGCCCGCGCCGCTGCCATAGGCCAGCAAATGTGTCGCCACCTCCGCCCGTTCCGCGGCCTCGAGCACCATCCTGCCTTCCGCCAGCCGGTTGGCGATCGGTTTGTGCATGAGGACATGCTTGCCCCGCTTCATCGCGGCAATGGAGATGGTGGCGTGTAAATGGTCGGGCGTCATGATCTTTACCGCATCGAGGTCCTTCTCGTTTGCCAGCAACTCGCGAAAATCGGCGTAAGCGCGACACCCTTGGAAACCCTCTTTGCCCCGGTGCCGGGCGTAGTAGGTGTCCACCACCTCGCGGCCCACGTCTCGGCCTCCGGGACAGCCGCTGTCGCCGGCGCGCCAGGAGGAGTCGTCCAGGTAGCTCCGTATGCGATTTCGCACGCTGTGCTTGCCCCACTCCACATAGTCACTGCTCGCGCGATTCGGGTCACACACGGCCACAATTTGTATCTCGGGTGTTTCGAGCAGGCTTCCGAGTTCGCGAAACCCTTGGGTCCCCATGCCAATATGAGCCACCGTCACCTTCTCACTGGGGGAGACATAGCCCCTACCGCCCAACACGTGCCGCGGCACAATGGCGAAGGCACTGGAGGCAACGGCAGTACTCAAGAATCGGCGGCGATTAATGTTCTCGCTCATAATCGTGCTCCTAATTTCAATGTGGTGATGAAAGTCATTCCCAGTCCACCGATCCGCCTTCGTTGTCGTAGTCAGCGAAGCGGTGGTCGTTGTCGTAATCGAAGACTCTATTGAGCAGTCGAATGTTTCGATTACGATTACGACAACGACAACGACTACGACTACGATGAACTATATGACCTCAGACGTCCTCAAAGTTCTCCAGCAGTTTCCAGCCGCTTTCATAGAACTGGGCCAAGGTCTTCTGAGTCACACCATAGGTGATAAACTCCGGTGGCTTCATGCCCTCCGGCTCGTAGGCCTGTATAAACTCTGGAAGTGTTGCCAGCCTCTCAATCACGTCCTCGTCGATCGGCACGTCCATGCGTTCCTCATGCGGCAGATCGGGAGAGACCAACTGCTCCTGATAGGATGGAGCAATCGACATCGTGACTTCTGCCCCTGCCAGTTCCGTCAGGTGGTAGGTCCCCCGCAGGGCGGCCACGATTATCACGGTTTCATAGCCCCGTTCCCGGTAGAGAGAACAGGCCCGCTTCGTCACCGCCAGCCCTGCCTGCCGGATGTCTTCCTCGGTCACGCCCGCCTGCCTGTCATGGGCCACCTCGCGCAAGTAATCGTCCAGCCTGCCGATCATGATGACCGAGAAGCACTTGCCCGGTTCGACACGGTTCGATGCTGCCCGCTCAATCCCCTTGCGGTAGCGCTCCGCGGTGGCCAAGACCTGCGGCAGGGTGAAGCTCACCGTCAGTGTGCAGGTAATCCCCTCGGCCGTGCAATCTTCCAGCACGTCCAGGCCGGCGGCCGTGGCAGGCAGCTTCACCGCGATGTTCGGAGCCCAGCGGCTGAACCGACGGGCCATCCGCAACATGGCCTCTCTGTTTGCCGCACGCGCGGGATTCACCTGGGCGCAGACATAACCCATCTCTTTCTTGCTGTTTTCAAATTCCCCATAGACCTGTTTGGCGGCATGTCGGACGGCGATGCCCATTAATGCCCCGGCCCGCTCTTCCGGCTCCAGGCCTTCCGCAAAGACGGCCCGGATCTCATCGGACCACTGCTCTCGATGGCGCGAAAGGGCCAGGGCGGCCAAGAAGGGATTGGTGGTGACACCGACGGCGCCTCGCTCCAGACCCACGGCCAATTCGTTCGGTTCGGCGGAGTCGTGCCACCAGGTCGTCTTGGTGCTGTCTGCGACCCAGCGCAGATAATCCTGTGTCATAGAGGCTCTCACAAATCTATACCGTCTCAGGGATCACAAAGGGGGCCCGATAGTTTCGCTTCAAGAACATGTTGGCATACTCACTGTCCTGGCCCACGAACCTCTCCCGCTCTCGGTCAAAGCTCAGCATGGGGCCGATGGTCATGGACACCTTACCGAGGTCAATTTCGTTGGCCTTCAGATGATCGAGGCACCGATCAAAGGCATCGCTTAGGAGTTCATTTGCCGCGATTGCCTTCTGGATTGCCTTCACTGGTTTTCTGTGGCCCAACCGATAGGAAATATTTCCCATGTGACATAGGGTCGCGCTGAGGTGCCCTTCGAGGATGTCCGCGTTGAGATCACTGACCTTCCGGCTGCGCATCGCCGCGATGAAGTTCGCCTGATGTCCCCCGCCGCTATCTCCAGGGAACTGCTTGATCTTCTTGCCATCGTTGTCATAGACCCAGCCTCCGCTCCGGCCGCCCGCGAAGTACCCCTCCTGGCACTGGATGATCAGGCCAAAGCGGACGCCACGATGGCGGTCCGTCGCGCGATTGCCTTTGCTGCGGGGCAAGCCGCGGATTTCGTAGAGTATGGGAAACTGTTCAAAGTCATAGTAAGTAATCTGCGTGTTGGGGGTCTCTCCGTCGTCATCGTAGCCGAATCGTCCCCCGATAGAGATCGCGCCCCGCGCGGTCGTTGTGATGTCATTCATCCAGCGACAGTCGTCCACGACGTGGCCACCGAGGTTGCCCATCTCACCGGTACCCGTCGACCATATCCAATGCCAGTCATAGTGCAGCTTCTCCCGCATCAGCGGAGTCAGGGGCGCCGGCCCCTGGAAGAGATCGTAATCACAGGTCGTCGGGATCGGTTGAGGGCCGTTGACTTTACCGATGCTCTCACGCAGACCGTAGGAAATGGCCCGCGCGTAACGGACGGGCCCCAAATGACCCTGCCTGAGGTAGTCTGCCACCGCCAACAATCCGACATCGGAGCGTTCCTGTGAGCCGACGCCCACCAATCGATTGTATTTTCTCGCCGCCTCTATCATCTTGCGGCCTTCCCAGATACTGTGACAGGCCGGTTTCTCAACGTAGACGTCCTTGCCTGCCTGACAGGCCCAGACCGTCATCACCCCATGCCAGTGGTCGGGCACGGACAGCACAACCGCATCGACATCTCTATCCTCCATCAGGTGTCGGTAGTCGATGTAGGTCTTGACCGTCTCGTTGCGGTCCGTGAAGTGTTTCTTCTCGAGATCCAGAAATTGCGTGTCCGCATCGCAGAGCGCGACGATGCGTACACCCGGCACCTTGCGAAAGGCCGCGAGGTGTTCTATCCCCTTCTTTCGGACCCCCACGATGGCCAGGCGGATGTCCTCGTTGGCGCCTCGGATCTCGGCCCACGCCTTGGGCGCCGTGGCAACGCCCCCCACCGCGGCCATCGAGGTCTTCACAAACGATCGACGGGTCATTTTGTTCATAGCCAACAGTCTCCTTCCTCACTGTCCTGTCACAGTGTCGGGCCTCAGGCCCAGGACTGGAGTTCCACGATATTCCCCTCGGGGTCCGCCAGGTAGACGAGCGTGACATGGCCCGTGCCCGCGACCTGGCCGGAGGCGATGTCACCGACCTTGCTGCCGCCGCATGCCAGGACCCGCTCCGTCGCCGCTTCCACGTCGTCGACTTCGAAGGCGATGTGCCCGAAACCCTCCCGATTGGCCCGGGTCGCCGACTTGGGCACGTTGTCGGCATACTGCAAGATCTCGATGGTCGTGCCCTCATCGCCGTGACCGGGAAGCCGCACATGGATACCCGATATCCGGGCCCCTTCCACCCCCACGGCCTTTTCAATCCACGACCCGGAGAGATCGCGCTCGGGTGACACTGTTTCACAGCCCAGGGCCTCGACATAAAAAGCCGCCAGCTTCTTCCAATCGGAAGAAACGATGTTCAAATGTCTATACTTGATCTTCACCAAAACGCTCCCCAGGTGCTCTGTCGGTCATGCCCCTAGGCCGTAATCATGTCCCAGGGCTTGCGTGCCTTCTTCGCCATGAGCTTGGAGGCCTCCGGATCACCGCTAATCACTTCCCGCTGGGCATCCCAATTGAGCTTCCTGCCCACCTTGTAAGAGATGTTGGCCAGGTGACAGATGTTCCCGCCGCGATGTCCGATCAGGGCGTCAGCTCGGGACTTCTCCCCCTCGCGAATGCAGCGGATGAAGTGCGCCGCGTGCAGCGGCGTAGGCTCATCGTTGCCCATCGCCATGGGCTTGATCCTGCCCTCCTCGCCGGGTTCGGGAATGAGTTCGGTGGCTCGGCGATCCACGATCAGCGTTGCCCGCGTGCCCACGAACATCATGCCGTTGGGGCGATTCTTTCCCTCGGGCCGGGCGCCGTGATGCGGCAGCCCGCGGGTCAGACGCGCCATCGACCCAAAGCTGTTCAACTCCAAGGCTTCGTAACTCATGATCCATCCCGGGTACTCATAGGTCGCCTGCATCACGTCGGGGTGGTCCCCCAGGCCGCCGAGACAGTAACGGTAGGCGGCGGCATAACAGGAGGTGGGGGTGTCACTGCCCATGATCTGGTGGACGCTGTCGAAACGGTGCACGCCGTAGTCGGAGACCCGGCCGCTGGAGTAATCGGAGAAGGACCGGTACGTACCGCCATGGCGTTTCGCATTGTAAGGGACCCAGGGGGCCGGTCCCAGATAGAAATCCCAGTCCATGTCCGCGGGTGGATCGCTATCGGGAACGGTGCCGATGCCATCGGGCATGGTATTCGAGTAATTCCAGACCGACACGAAATGCACTTCGCCGATCATGCCGCTCTGGACCATCTCGGCGGCGCGCATGATATGGGGGGCGGAGCGATGCTGGGTGCCGGTCAGGAAGACCAGCTCCGGATGCTTCTTGCTCGCCGCAACAATGGCCAGGCCTTCCTGAATGGTGTGCTCTATAGGCTTCTCGCAGTAGACGTGCTTACCCGCCTCCAGAGCGGCAATAGCGGGGATGGCGTGCCAGTGATCGGGCGTGCTGACCAACACCGCATCCACATCTTTCATCTCCATCACCCTGCGAAAATCCTTGACGATCCGGGCGCGTCCCCCCAGGCGCTGCCTGGCCCGCTCCGCGTTTCTGCCGTAGACATCGCAGACGGCCGTGAATTCGACGTTGTCGATCTTGTCGATCTCGCTGGCCACGTAGGTCCCGCGGCCCCCACAACCGATCAGGGCTAACCTGACGCGACCGTTCGCGCCATAGACACGCCGGGTCGAATCGGCCGTCACGACGGCCGCCCCGGTGACCGCGACTCTCTTTAAAAACTCTCTTCGTCTCATTTACACCTCATTCCAAAGATACTGCGTGTGTCGTTTTAGAGCTCCCGGAAAGGTCTCCCTAAAGGTTCAAGTACTTCGCCGCATAGGCAAGGCACTTCCGATTGATCTCCTCTTCGAGCTTCACCTGCTCCGCGAGGGGCAAGGGACTCACACTCAACAAGGTCTCCCTGGGCCTCCCGTATCGACGCACGGATCGCAGGAACCGGGCCAGGTCCGAGGCCGGGACATTTTCAAACGTCGCCCAGTACTTTTCGGTCAGACAGGGCACCTTGAGAGGATCACGGGTCGACATCTCCAGGTTGAAGGAGATATCCGGTTTGGCCCGCCGGAGAATTCGGACGATCTCTCCCAAATCGATCATGCCCTCACCGAGTGGGATATCCGCCAGCAGGAATCCATCTTCGTATTCACAGAGCGCCATATCTTTCAGATGGACGCTGAAGGCCCAAGGCGCGTAGGCCTTGGCGACCTCCAGGGGATCTTCAAGCAGCGCGGCGCTGTTGTTCGTGTCCACACAGACGCCCACGTACGCACTGTCGAGTTGCTTGAGCATGGTTAGCATCTGCTCGATGCGAAAGTCTTTGTGATTCTCGATGGCCAACGGCATCTCGTGCTGAGCAGCAACCGGCTCGGCCAACTGCAAGGACTTCCACGCGCGCCGGGCAAATGCCTTATACTGCTCGAGCGTATCATAGTCCTCATAGCGTCGCCCTCCGATAGCCACGCGAACCACCTTGGCACCCGCCCGTTTGGCCGCATAAAGAGTGGCGCCAAAGCGTTCAGCATCGGAGGCCTCCCGCGGCAAACGCGCCGTCCCCACGATGAACATATTGTTCGACTCTAGATAGCTGCGAATCTTTCTAATGTCCGATTCGTCCGGCTGACCAATGTTGCATTGAACGCCGCCGGCACCCATGGCCTGGCAGTACTTCAGATAGTCCAGCGGACTACCCAGTCGCTTGGGCACGATGCCGGCCCGCTCGGCCCTGCGACGAATGGCCAAGGCAAAATCGGCGATGCCAAGTTTGGCCGTTGGCGAGGCGGCCTTAGAGATTGAAGTGGGCAAAGTAGTGGCTGCCAAGCCTCCGACTGACGAATAGAGGAATTGCCGACGATTCATAGCGATTCAACTCCTAGACCTAAAGTACCAACGAACCGCAATCCTATAGGTGATCCCCAAAAAAGTAAAGTGTGCCCTGTAGATAAGGCTCCATGAGTAGGGCCCAGGGATGGAGCCGAATCCTAGGGTCTGTCTGACAGAGTCTTGCAGGTCCGGCCAGACCTCGATAAGATGAGCCAAACTGGGGTTGTTTTGACCCTGTTCGTCATCGACTGTGCCGGCTTGTGTGCACGGGTTGGCTGAAATTTTGGCATGGTCTACAAAAGTATGCCTATGGGTTGCACTACGTCTGATCTATTGTCGTGCTCCTGCTCAGCGAAGCGGTACTCTGTAATCGTAATCGAGAACGCCGAGAAGCCGATTATGAGTACGAATACGAATACGATTCCTGCGCCGAGTCGTGTAACCCGGAATTGAACCAGGCTGAAATTCTGGTTTTTGGGGCTTTAATTGCAGTAGGTCCTATTCCTTGAATAGCGAGCAAATGCGTCTATGTTGAACTCAAACTTCCTAGTAAAAGTCAAGTATCTCCAGATCATTCTGTTGTCCTTGTTGAGCCTGGGGGCCTGCTCCCTACAGGCCGCGACGCCGGCGCACATGAACATCAAAGAAGGCTTCAATGTGGAACTGATCTACACGGTGCCCAAGGAAGAGCAGGGTTCGTGGGTCAGCATGTGTGTGGATGACAGGGGACGCCTGATTGTCTCCGACCAGTACGGCGCGTTGTATAGGGTGACCGTGCCACCTCCAGGCCACGAGGGAAGCGCCCAAGTGGAGGAACTGGAGGTAAACATGGGCCATTGTCAGGGCTTGCTGTATGCCTTCGACAGTCTCTACGCCACAATCAATGGCAAGGAACACGGTGGGCGTGGCCTCTACCGTCTGGAAGATACCACTGGCGATGACCAGTTTGATAAGATCACGCTGCTCAAAAAATTTGAGGAGCAGGGAGGGGAACATGGACCGCACGCCGTGGTGCTGGGGCCCGAGGGCAAATCGATTTATGTGGTGGTGGGCGATCAGACGGCACTGCCTGAGTATGATATTTCCCGGGTGCCACCGGTCTGGCAGGAGGACCAGTTGCTGCCTCGGATCTATGGTCGTGGCTTCATGAAGGGCGTTCTCGCGCCTCGGGGCTGGATTGCCAAGACTGACCCGGATGGCAAGTACTGGGAGATCATCGCCACGGGTTTTCGCAATGAATACGATGCCGCCTTCAATCGCGAGGGCGAGTTGTTCACTTTTGACGCCGACATGGAATGGGATCTGAACACGCCCTGGTACCGCCCCACCCGCGTGTGCCACGTGGTCAGCGGGGCTGAATTTGGCTGGCGCAATGGATCCGGCAAGTGGCCCGTCTACTATGCCGACAGCCTGCCGCCCGTGGTAGACATCGGTCCAGGCTCGCCCACCGGCGTCTGCTTTGGCTATGGTGCCAAATTCCCTGCCAAGTACCAGGAGGCCTTCTACATCAGTGACTGGAGCTATGGTAAGCTCTATGCCGTACACCTGAAACCCAAGGGGTCCACCTACGAGGCAGAGTTCGAGGAGTTCCTCTCGGGATCGCCCTTGCCCCTGACAGACCTGGTGGTCAATCCCAAGGACGAGAGCCTCTACTTTACTGTGGGCGGACGCCGCGTTCAGTCGGCTCTTTACCGTGTGACCTACACCGGGAACGAGTCCACGGAGAGATCCCTCCCGAACAGGGCCGGTGCGCGGGAGCGTGCCCTCCGTCACCGCCTGGAGGCACTCCACGCCCGCGGGCACGCCGAGGCGGTTGAGGTGGCCTGGCCGCGGTTGAAGCATACAGATCGCTTTGTTCGGTATGCGGCGCGGGTCGCGATCGAACACCAGGACCCCGCCGCCTGGCAGGAGAAGGCGCTTCGTGAACAGGACAGTGACGCGGCTCTGGCAGGCCTCATGGCCCTGGCCCGGGTCGGGGACATGTCGTTGCAGCCCCGAGTGCTCCAGGCGCTGGCCCACATCGACTACCAGCAGCTCGGCACGGACCGCAAGTTGGAATTGATCCGCATCTATGCCTTGACCTTCATCCGCATGGGGGCTCCGGATGAAGCCCAACGGAAAGAGCTCATCGCTCGCTTCGATCCCGTGTTTCCCGCCAACACCCGAGAACTGAACAGTGAACTCTGCATGATGATGGTTTATCTTCAAGCCCCCGGTGCAGCAGCCAAGGGGGTTGCCTTGCTGGAGGAGGCCCCCACCCAGGAGGAACAGATCGACCTCGCTCGCTCGCTGCGCCTGCTGCGGGGCGGCTGGACCCCCAAACTGCAAGAGCGTTACTTCTCCTGGTTTCACAGGGCCGCCCACTATCGGGGCGGGGCCAGCTTCGGCAAATTTGTAGATTATATTCGCAACGATGCCCTGGACGGACTGAGTGCGGCCGACAAGCTGCGTCTCAAACCGATTCTTGATGCCTCCCCGGAGCCTGCGATACCCACAGGATCCGTGGCCGCCATGGAAATCTTAGGGGCGCGCGACTTCTTCAAGGAGTGGACGGTGGCCGACCTGGCTCCCAATCTGCAATCCCTCCAAGGCCGTGATTTTGACCGGGGTCGTTCGATGTTCGGCGCCGTGGGGTGCTTCAACTGTCACCGTTTCGGCACCGATGGTGGTTCGGTCGGTCCTGACCTGACGGGGGCAGGCGGCCGTTTCAGCGCAGGCGACCTGCTCGAATCCATCATCGAGCCCAGCAAGGAAATCAGTGACCAGTATGGGGCCATCACCATCACCATGATTGACGACACTCAGATCGTGGGGCGCATCGCCAATCTAAGTGGGGATGGCGTGAGTGTCATGACCGACATGTATAACCCAGGCCAGATGCGGAAGGTGGATCGAAAACAAATCAAGTCGATTGAGCCCTCGAAGGTCTCTATGATGCCCTCAGGCCTGCTGGACCTCTTGAAAGAGCAAGAGATACAGGACCTGCTCGCCTATCTTCTGTCCCGTGGAGACCGGGATCACGCCATGTTCAAATAGACGGCATCCTCAGTAAAACAACAATGGCAAGAAACTGTTCGTTTTTGCTGTGGGAATTCAGCCTGAACGGACGAGTAAAAGTAAATAACCGTCTTTAACAGAACGATTAGTGATGGTGACTGCCATGCGGCCACTGAGATTGCAGGCAGTGACTACAAACAGGGATGTGCATGTAGGAATTGAAATTGGAAAGGATCTCCCCATGTGTAAAACCAACACGCCAACGACTCTCTCAATACTGAAATCACGCTTTGCCCTCTTTGTGATCCTTGGTCTGGCCTGTCTCACGATGGGCTGCAGCCAGATCAATGCCATGAAGGATCAGCAGATCACTCTCCAAGAGAACGTCGAGATCAATACTGAAAAGGCCGCCTCTCTGCACGCCAAAATGGTGCAACATCAGCAGGACATGGACACGGCCCTCGGTGCCATTCTGAAGGAGCAGCGCATCCTCAAGAGCCGTCAAGAAGGGCTGCAGCAGTCGGTGGCCAGCGTTTCTACCCACGCCGAGGGCATGGCGGGACGGATGCAAACGCTCTCGCAGCAACTCAGCACCCTCTCGAATCAGTTCGACCAAGGGCAACAACTCATGGCCGCCAACTATGAGAGTCTCTCAGAAAAACAGAATTCACACCAGGACGGCATTGACAGCCTCGAACGGAGCCGTGAGACCCTAGCGTCCAAACGCATGTCATTGCAATCCGAGCAAGTCTCGCTTTCGGGACTGGCCGACAACAACCGCAATGAGATCGGGGCCCTTGCCCTCACCTCGCAAGCCACAGAGCAGGCCGTCGAGGAACTGACGAAACTTTCGGACAGCCGCCATGAAGACCTTCAGACCCTTTCCACCGCCGTCGATCAAAGGGCGGCTACCCTTACGCGTATCCAGGAGGACGTGCAGCTACTGGCGCTGAACATCCAAAGCATGCAGACGAGTCACGCGCAAAACACGCAGCTATTCCTGGAGCGGAGCGACGAACTGACGAAACTTGCGGACAGCCACCATGAAGAACTTCAGACCCTTTCCACCGGCGTCGATCAAAGGACGGCGGCCCTTACGCGTATCCAGGAGGACGTACAGCTACTGGCGCTGAACATCCAAAGCATGCAGACGAGTCACGCGCAAAACAAGCGGCTGTTCCTGGAGCGGAGCGAGGAACTGCTCGACATGATTAAGGAGTTCCAGGCAGATCACAGCCAGTGGCAGGAGCGTCTCTCTTCTCTGCAGCAAGAGATTGGACTCGTGCGCGACAGCACCAGCACCTTGGACGACAAGGTCGACCAACTGGGCAAGGTCGATCAACTGGAAGAGGTCGCCGCGCCAGAATGACACGAAATCATTCTAAGAGATGAGTCCATATGAACACCTATGACCGTCTCTTTCGAAGTGGACCGCGGGGAATTGGCATTAGTCTTGCGCTATTTGCGGTAGCGTGGGGGGCGAAAGACCAGCTGGGATGGCCTGCCATCATCGATAGCGACCTCCTCCGTTGGACGGTTTTTGCGACAAGCCTCATGGCCGTTGCGGGCCTTGCCGCCTGGTCCTTCAAGTCCTTGCCTATGGCCTCGCGCGGCGTCATCCTAGTCACCCGGGGTCCCTACAGATACGTCCGGCACCCGCTCTATGCCGCCCTATTGTCCTGCTTCAACTTGGGCCTGGCCGTGCTACTGATTTCTGTTCATATAATGCCCGCCAGAAACGCTCGCCCAAGACTGGAAACGGATCCGGAAGATGTCTGCAATCAACTGTGACACCGCCGTACTCACCCTCTACTGCAAAGACGTGAAGGGCATCGTCTACCATGTGTCCCACTTTATCTTCGAACGGGGCGGCAACATTTTGACCTCCAACCAGCACTACGAAGAGCTGGACAGCCTGTTCTTCATGCGGGTCGCTTTCGATTGCAGCGACATCGAAATCACGCGGGAAGCATTCCAGAACGACCTTGTGCAATTGGCGGAACGCTTCGGCATGACGGTCAATCTGACCTTTAGCGATGAGAAGAAGCGGATGGCCATCATGGTCTCGGGCTACAACCACTGCCTCTATGATCTGCTGCTGCGACGTCAGTATGGGGAGTTAGACTGTGAAGTCGCCTGCATCGTCAGCAACCATACGGAACAGGCGGCGGTGGCGAGCAGTTTTGAAGTGCCCTACTTTCATGTCCCGGTGACCAAGGAAACGAAGCACGAAGCCGAAGAAAACATGATGGCCCTCTTTCGAGAACATCGGGTTGATTTCGTCGTGCTGGCGCGTTACATGCAGATCCTGACGCCGGTCCTATTGGATGCCTTTCCCTGTCGAATCATCAACATCCACCATGGCTTCTTGCCGGCCTTCAAGGGGGCGAAACCCTATCACCAGGCCTATGAGAAAGGCGTCAAGATCATCGGCGCGACCAGTCACTATGCCACCCAGGATCTCGACATGGGCCCCATCATCGAGCAGGACACCATCCGGGTCAACCACAGTCACAGTGTGACCGACCTACTGGCCATGGGCAGGGACATCGAAAAGCAGGTGCTGGCCCGCGCCGTGAAGGCCCACATCGAAGACCGCATCATGGTGTACAAGAATCGCACTTTCATCCTCGACTGAGCCATCCCGACAGGCTACCCCAGGAGAGACCGTGCCCCACCCCATCATCGACATCCTTCTCTGGACGGCCGCGGTCCTCTGTGTGCTGGCCGGCACCGTCGGGCTGGTCTTGCCGGTCCTGCCCGGGCCGGTCATTCTCTTCGTGGGATTGGTCCTGGGGGCCTGGGCGGAGGGGTTTACGCATGTGGGCTGGCTGCCGCTCTCTCTGCTGGCAGCCATGATGGTGGGGGCACTGGTGATCGATCAGCTGGCCGCCGCCTATGGCGTCAGGCGAGTCGGTGCCAGCCGCTCGGCGGCCGTCGGTGCCCTGATCGGAGCGGTCCTGGGGATTCTCGGGGGCCTGCCCGGCATCCTGCTCGGCCCCTTCATTGGCGCCTTTCTCGGGGAACTCTACGCCAAAGACAAGCTCGGTTCCGCCGGTCGCGCCGGATTGGGGGCTTGGATGGGATTTTTTCTGGGAACTGTAGCCAAGGTCGCCATAGGCGTTACAATGATAGGGACGTTTATTCTGTTCCGTCTATTCTGAAAAGGCGTGGCGCGAAAGCCCATCGCTCCGCACCGTGAACGGGGAGCCCTAAGCTCAGAGCCATGAACGAATCAGATCCATTGCCTCCCTTTCAGTCGATCCCCCTGCCCAAACTCTTTCAGCCCTTCCTGGAAGATCACCCCTTCGAGCACTGCATCGTCTGCCAGTGCAATCTGTTGCAAGACGATGTGCACTACCTCATCGAGAAGGCCTACAAGGGAACGGAAGTGATTTTCGAGTATGCACTCTGCGTCCCCTGCGCGATGGACATGCGTGCGGAGCTGTCGCAAGAGTCGCTCCTACGGATGCAGGACCGATTCGAAAACAGTCAGAATCTGGAAGCCCGGCGGACGCGTCTCGCCAAATTGTCCCCGCAGGAGATTGCCCCATGGATCGATACCTGCGTCATTACCGGTATCTCCCGCCAAGAGACGGACAGCTACCAACTGTGCGCCCACTGCGTGGGGTGGGAACTGGTCCTAGCCGACCTTCCTTTCATGATCAGTGCGGCCGCCATTAACGAAATGTCCGCGCTCCTCTCCCAGAAGACTCGGGACAGCCTCGATGACTTCACCGATCAATATCTGGGTATGCCACCGGAACTAAGGGAAGTGTTTGACGACCTACCGGCACTGTTGTTCTGAAGTTCAGTCTGAAAACCCCGTCAGAGCCCGTGTCCCCCGCGCCGCTGATCGCCGTGACATCGGTAAAGACCCAAGCACCCTCATTCCGGTACAGCCGGTGTCTCGGGGGCTCACGGATGACTGTTGGCTGACAACCGCTCCCTGGTTACGACCACGAGGATGGGTGCACGGACTGGCACCTATGCGAGAACGATTTTGAACCAGGCCGAGCTAAGCGGCCGCGCAATAACAACTTCCCATTTATAGGGCAATCTTGACATTATCTTCGGCCGCTTCTCAATCACGAATTCCTCGACGTAGAACAGCTACGCCTGTGGATTCGCTCAATCGGCGCGACCCAATCTAACGCCAATTTGCTCCCTCTAAACTGTGAATTTATTTCTGCGCGACCGCTAAGGGATCGGCAAGAGGTAACAAATCCGGAACCATCGCGCTCCACGCAGGGATGCTCCTACAATAGCTTCGTGCTGTCGAGCCAAAACGTCACAGGTCCGTCATTGACACTGTGCACCTGCATCATGGCTCCGAACTGTCCCTGTTCGACTCGAACACCCTGCTTTCGCAGCCCAGTGGCCACTGCCTCATAGAGTGGCTCGGCCTGAACCGGCTCAGCGGCTTGACTGAAGCTGGGGCGGCGCCCCTTGCGGCAGTCGCCACACAAGGTAAAGTTGCTGATCAGCAATATTGCTCCCTCGACATCCCGCACGCTGAGATTCATCTTGCCCGCCCCATCGGCAAAGATGCGCAGACCGGCCAGCTTGTCAGTCACATACGCGACATCTTGTTCCGTGTCTTCTTGAGCTACGCCCAGATAGACCAGCAGGCCATGCGCGATCTGACCCACGCGGTGCTTGTCCACGGTGACGGTCGCCTCCCGGACTCTTTGCAGTAGCGCCCTCATGCCGAAGAATCTCTTAGTTGCTCCAATAGCGCCGGCCAGGTCCCCGCTTCGAGTGGCACAAAGCGCATCTTCCCCTGTTCACTCTTCACTTCCGCTGCCTTAACCGGTAATAGCGTCATCATGCCCTCCGTCTTGTTGCCCTTGCCCGACGACCGCAGCACCTGTGAAAGAACAACAACCGGCGCCACTCCCCATAGCAGGCACTGCACTGTCTTCATTCTTTCCGGTCCCTCAAATCCTCTCTCGATCCCTGGAGGCGATTTGTTTCAACAAGGCCCTCAACTCCAATTCACGCCCGCTTTCCTGCTTGGCCAGATCATTCTTCTCATTGGGGTCCTTCGCTATATGGAACAATTCACTACGGCCATTCCTGCTGGAAACGATCAATTTCCAGTCCCCCTTGCGCACGGCCGAAGCAGCGGGGGTTTTCCAGTAGAGGATGCGTTCCGCGGGTTTCGCCGCCTCACCGGTAATGACCGGCCAGATGTTTTGGCCGTCCCATTGCAGAGGTTGCTCCTGTTCAAAGCCCGCCAGATGACACAAGGTCGGCATCCAGTCGACGATATGGACCGGCGCTTCAATTCGCCCTGGTGTGAGCCGGTGCGGCCAGTTCACGAATCCCGGCACACGAATTCCGCCTTCATAGCACTCGCCCTTCCAGCCTCGTAAAGGAAGGTTGTTTCCCAGCACCGTATGGGGCAACCCGGCATAGCGGCCCCGATACTGAGTATCACTGTGCCAGCTTTTCTGCCCACCGTTGTCACTGACGAAAATAAGCAACGTGTCCTTTCGCAATCCCGTCTTATCCAGGGCAGACACAATCTTCCCGATGCCGTCATCCATATGCGTCACACTGGCGGCAAACCATCGGCGGGATGCCTCCTTAATCTCCGGGTACATCGACAACCACTTTGCCGGCTCCTTCAAGGGGAAATGCGGGACACTATAGGCAACATACAAAAAAAAGGGTTGGGTATGCTTGGCCTTGATCACACGCACTGCGTCATCGGTAATCAGATCCGTGGCGTGTCCTGTTTCATTTAGGAAACCGTCGTTACGGTGCCAGGATTTTTCGCCTGTCTTATAGTAGTGGGTGTAGGGATCGATCTGCCCCGCGAAATACCCGTATGAAGACGTGAAGCCGTATTTCATGGGTGTAAAGGCCGGCGGCGATCCCATATGCCATTTCCCCGATATGTGGGTGGTGTAGCCCGCGCGTTTCAGGGCTTCCGGTAGGGTCACGGTGTCATCGTCATAGATCTTCCCGTAGGCCGGCGCAAGAACACCGAAGCGGCTCGGATACCGTCCGCTCAGTAGACCCACGCGTGTCGGGGTACAGGTGGGCAGGACGTAATGCTGGTCGAATACGCGTCCCTCTCTTGCCAAGTGATCCAGATGGGGCGTCTGGATTGCAGAGCCGTGGTAGCCGATGTCACCCCAGCCCAAATCGTCCGCGATGATAAAAACGATGTTGGGCGGATTTTGCCGTTCGGCCACAGCCTGCGCAACGGCGTTTTGACAGGCTCCAAGGCTCAATCCCGCCATGACTGCGACAACTAGCCACAGAAGCTCACGGCGATCCAATAAGCGTCGATGCGGCATACCTTTCCTTTCAGTCGGGCCTGGGGAACTCCCTCATGGGGCTATAGCGGATGTAGGAATCAAAGACGTCACGATCCGGTCCGACGACACGGGGATCTTTCGATGCTCTCAACTCTGCCATCAATGCTTCCCTCATTTCGCGTTCAACTTTTTCGAACGTCCTTTTGCCGGCCACGTTGTGCAGACAGTCAGGATCCTGGCGTACGTCGAAGAGTTCTACGCGGGGGCGTTTGGCATGGGCCAGGTCGAAGAAGTGCCGGATCGTTGGATCCCGGTAGTTTTCAATAATGAAGGACTTGCTTGGGCACGCATCGATATCCGTAAATGCCCAGGCCGAGTGATGCACGCCTTTTTCGTCGATACCATACATGGGATACACTTCATCCTTGCTCCCCGGCACCAAACGCTGTGGGGCCCCGGCCGGCCAGCGATCGGGTTTCAGATTCAAAATGTAGAGGAAGTCCCCGCTCCGCATGATGCGCTGGGGGTACCCCCAGTTCAGATACCTGGAGGAAGAGTGCCGCTCTCGGCCGGCAAAGACGTACTTTCTCGAAGCATCGACGACGCCCGCTTTCTTGGATGTCAACAGAGACAGGATACTCTCCCCCGACATGGGCAGCATGCCCTCACGGCTGGTCTGGGTTATCTCGAGGACCGTGGGGGCGATATCGCTGAAGCTGATGGGATCGTCGACGATGCGTCCCCCCGGGAACCTCGTCGGATAGCGGATGGCGAAGGGAACGTGCACGCCATAGTCATAGCCATTCGCCTTGGCACGGGGAAATGGCATGCCGTTATCGGAGGTCACGATGACAATCGTGTTGCTCAATTCGCCGGTTCTTTCCAGATAGCGGAGCATCCGCGCCAGGTGCAAGTCGAACCATTCGATCTCAACGGCGTAGTCCAGCAGGTCTCCGCGAATCTCATCGTTATCGGGTAAAAAGCCGGGGACGTCGACATCTGCGAGCTTCTTCCCCCTTCGTCTCCAGGAGCCTTTTTCGTAACTCCGGTGGGGTTCCTTGGCGCCGTACCAGAAGAAGAAAGGCTTTCCCGCTCTTTGCTTCTCCATGAAGTATTTAAAATTCTCGAAATAGTTGGTCTTATTGATGCCCTTGGCAAATCGCTCATCATCGGCAGCCCCTTTTTCATACTGGATGTGGCTGTGTTCTATCCCACCGGCGTCTGTTTTCCGCCAGAGTGCGTCCTTTGCATCGCGGGCATATCGAAAGGGAGAAACTCCTTTTCCCGTTCGGCCCGTGACATAGCCGTTGCGATCGAGTAGATCGATGAAGGGCACGTGTTTTTTCAACCAGGACGATGCATGCTGCCCGGACTGTTCGTTCTGCCAGTGGTAGCGCCCGGTGACGATGGCACTTCGTGAGGGGGCACATCCGGGAGAGCCGGCATAACAGTTGCTGAAATAGATGCCTTCGGATGCCACTCGATCGAAGGCGGGTGTGTTGACGAATTTGCACCCGACAAAACTGGTATGCGCAAAAGATTGATCGTCGCTGATGGCGAACAGGATGTTGGGACGTCTGTCATTCCGACCTTGTCCGAGGCCATCGGTGCTGATCACAGTAGCGATTAGGAGTACGAGTCTACCTAGGTTCAGTTTCATCGGTTTCTCTCTTGAGGACTCTAACGACATCTGGGTTTCCACTATACTGGCCGAGAACGGTGAAATCCAGCCTGAGGATTGCCAAAGCCATCGAAAGCGGTAGTCTTCCTAAAAAAATAGGGGTCCGTGCCGTTAGGCACAGACCCCTGATCGTTATGGTCTCAAAAAATATTTCTGATTCACGGCGTTGGGTTATGGCTTATCGA
>JADFMM010000247.1 GCA_022563885.1 Planctomycetota bacterium
CCTGGGCCAAGGGCCCGACGCCGTCGAGAACGGTCCAGTTCTCGCCATCGAGAGAGTGTTCGATGACCACATCCTTGGCGCCGAATCCCACGAAGGCCTCGATGAGTTGATTCGAGTTCCAGATCCAAAGCTCGTGCAGCTTGTAGGCCCGGTCGAAGGCGTACTCGATCGTGGCCGGGACGCCGGCGCTGATCCACATGTCGGTTGCAGAGACGCCATGGAGATCATCCACCAGACCCGAGCCGTCGAGGGTCTTCTCAGGCCCGGAATCGCCGAATGAGCTGGAGGCCGTGGCCGTGACGTTGTCAATGGGAATCGAGAAGGGTTCTACCTCGAAGTTCCAGACAGCACCCTTATAGACGGTCAAATCGGGGGCCCCATTGACTTCGTCCACACGCCAGTAGTAGGTCTGTCCGAAATCGAGACGACCGGCATCGATGGAACCGTCGGTCAGCCCCTGTCCCAGCATGACACCCTTAGGGTCGGCCACCGTGGCATCGTTGGCGTCCTCGAACGCGGTCCCCAGGAAGACATTGTGCGTCTTGGCAAATTCGCCTGCCGCCCAACTGAGACCAACATCTCGAGCCACGTCGACCGCCCCATCCTCCGGTGTAGGCGTACCGGCCTGTACGGTCGAGATACCCTCCATGGCAAGTAAAATCTCACCCTCTGTCAGGGCGACATCGTAGAGCTGGACATCATCGATCATACCAACGAAGAAATTCTCGTGGCTGGCTTTGGAACCCACAGTAAAGCCTGTCACATCGGCACCGTTTATAGGCCTGGTATTGCCGCCTCCCGCCTCAGTGTGCCAGAGAGCGCCGTTAAGATAAATGCTCTGGTCTCCGGTATCGGCGTTCTTGACCAATGCCCAGTGTTGCCACTTACCGGCGAATTCGTCGGGCGTGGCGGCCTTTTGGATCCTGTCATAAGTATTTGTCGTTGTGCCGCCTGTATCAAAATACACATTGCTATTACTCCAAGGTATATGGGCGGAGAAGGCGCGTGCGCCATTAACCCCCGGATCAACAAAGGCCGCGATAATGAAGTTCGCCTGAGGTTGGGCAGCGGGATCACCGTATACCCAGAAGGCCAGAGTGGCTTGCCGATCGATGCCGTGCCACACAACCGGTGGAATCTCTACGTAGGCAGTGCCATCAAAATCCAAGGCCGAACCCAGTTGTCCCTCCGTCCAGGTCGCGTTCACGATCTGCCCATGATTGCCGTTACCTGACCCGTCTCCGGCGATGTCTCCGGCCCCCTCATCAAAGCTCCACCAGCCAACCAGGCCAGGATTCGCAGCCCAACCTGCGCCATTGAAAGCGCAAATCAAGCCAAACAAAGCGATAAAAAGCAGTGGTCTCTTCGACATGATACAGTCCTCCATCAGAAAAATGACATTGTGTCAAACCCTATTGACGTTCATAAGGTTTTTATCACATGGCTAGCGTAACAATGCACCTCACAACCCGCGTACGCCGTTGAACGGGGTCTACCGATTGCACTAAAACAAGATGTAAGTGGCAAGAAATCTGGTTTTCACCGACAGGCTAAAGTATACCGTTGCGATGTACAACGAATCAAGGGAAAAAGAGCCCAGAGGCCGCCACCAGGCGGCCTCTGGGCTCGGGAGCTTCGGCAGTGTGTGTCGAATTCCACTCGACCTGTCTAACTGTACTTTTCCCTTAATCGACACGCAGCCTGCACTTCGTTTTTCAGTTTCAGGTAGACCTCATCGATACTTACCTCAGCCGCTGAACCGGGTGCGAAGCCGCATTCCGGATTGAGCGTAATACGCTGGGGCGCAACGAATTTGAGCGCCATTTCGACTCGTTGCACAATCGTGTCGACGGAGTCGATTTGGCCGGGTAGCGTACTGACGCAGCCCAACCCGATTTCGACATGTTCCGGAAGTTGTCGAAGCACCGCCATCTCACCTGAACCTGGTGTCGTGAATTCCATGGTGATGTGGTCCACCTTTAGGCGGGCGAGTTGTTTGAGGATGGGATCATAGCCTCCACCGTGCTCGCCTTCGCCACGTGCCCGTGCACCAGCGCGGCGACATAAATGCACGGCCATTTTGACACCTTTAATTCCTTCGACCACTTGATTGTCCATATCGACGGCAAAGTCTGCAGCCCGATCCGGATCCTCGTACTGATGACGAATATTGGCATCGACAAAGAGGCACAGGTGCGGGTCGTCAACCTGTACAATCGAAACGCCCTCGTCTCGGAGCAGTTCGACCTCGCGCCGCAAGATGGGGACACAGTCACGCACGAAGTCCTCGCGTTTGGGATAGGCGGCACGCGACTTGTCGGGATCCCACATGCGCTCGCCGAGTAAAGCCGGGGCCGGCAAAGTGGCTTTGATCTGTCGGTCCGTCAGTTTCTTGAGGAACGCAACCTCCTGTGCGATAAAACCAAGTTGCTTGGGCGCCAACTTATCGACGACGACTGTCCAGGGTCGACCGTCGGCCGGGTTGCGACTCAGTTCGAATCCGTGTGCAAGTTCGGCGATCACGCCGATGTATGATTTGCGCCACCATTCACCATCGGTTACCACGTCCAGACCGGCAGCTTCTTGAAGCGCGACGACGTAGTGCACAGCCGAACCCATCAGCCTTCGATATTCATCCGGCGTGAAATCGCTGTCGTCTGAAATCAGTTCTTTGACGAATGCGGGTCGCGGCATCGAACCGATGACGGATGCAGGAAACAACTTTTTGCTCATTGCCTACCTTCCCAAATGTTGGGTCGTCCAACATTCATTCGCGTACTCAAAATCCTGCTGGGTGTCGATCTCGATGTAACCGCCCGGTGTATCGAGGTGAGCCATGCTCACCGTGTCTTCGATCATGTATTGCAGCAGGTGAATCAAGTAGGCCTTCTCAAACACGGCCGCCTCTCGAAACGGCCTGCCCGCGTGCTGCTGGCGGCAACGGTGGTACGCCTCGCGAAGCTGCGCCGCTCCGGCGGCGGAGAACTTGGCCACGCCGATATACTCGCCGTGGGCGTCCGCCTCGGGAACATCGCGATGAACACGCGTGACCGCGCCGTTGGCCACCGTCACCTTTTCCGCGTCGTCCGAGGGGTGATCCGTACGGTTCTCATATCGAACCAACCACTCGGTATCAACGCCCAAGGCAATGTCCGCTTGGGAATCGACCATCTGTTTGACCATTCGCGGCGTGAAGAGAATGTCGCTGTAACAACAAATGAATCCTTCGTCCATCAAATCTTCCGCGCAGAGCAGCGAGGCGAGGATGTTGTTGTTCTGCCAATCTTCGTTATGCCGAAACTCGAACTGCGGATAATCCCGACGGACCTTGTCGATTTGGTACCCGCCGATGAAACAAATCCGCTCGATGCCGGCTGTTTGAAACGCGTCGACCGTCCAGTCCAAGATCCGCCGTCCCTCGACTTCGGCAAAGCACTTCGGCACGTCGGCCGTGGTGGGCATCAAGCGTGCCCCTCGTCCTGCACCAATGATGATGGCTTGTGCGGTCATGCGTGGCTTTCGTTAAAGATGGAATCTCGGCGTATAGTTCACCGTGTATCTTGACGGGCCTTGGCGTTCCACAGCAAGGCCGATAGCGCCGCAGCGATCATGGCACAGGCTGCCCATACGTGTATTGTCGTTTCCCAGCCGTACTTTTCTAGGAGATGGGCGGTCAGCACGTCGCCCACCAGTGCTGCACCTATGTAACCGAGGCAGTTGACGAAACCGGCCGCCGCGGCCGATGTGCCCTTGTGGGCAAGGTCGGCCGGAGCGGTTCCAACCAGCAACACCTGTGGGCCGTAAATACAAAAACCGACGGCTACTAAGATAACGAGCGTGCCGACGACGCTCGCTTCGACCACGCGCGGATAAATCCAGGTCATCAGACCTAGCAATACCAACAAGGTGCAGATCACCGGCGCCCGTCGGCCGCCGAAGAAACGATCGGTCATCCAGCCGGCCAGAAATGACCCGGCGATCCCACCCAGGGGCAGCACGGCGATTTTCAGGCCAGCTTTGCCAATGCTCTGCAAGCCGATCGTGTCGAGGGCGGTCTTTTGCGTTTCCAACAGGTGCGAGAGTCCCCAGTCCAGGTAGCCGTAGCGACAAGCATTGAGCAGTCCCAACGAAATGCCCAACACCCACAACGCGGGGTTGCCGAGAGTGTGAAGGGTATTCCACAGAAGGTTCTTAAACAGCAAACCTTTCCGCTGCTCTGTCGGCGGCGAGTGACGTGCGGCGTCAGCGCTGTCGCTGAGCAATTCGGCCGCACTCTCGTCGGGCGAATCCTTGAGGAAGAAGAACATGAACGTCCCAACGGCGGCCAATATCGCGGCCGGCACCCATAGGGCGCCGCGCCATCCGAACCACTGGGCCGAGAAACCGGCGACGATGAATGTCAAACCCGCGGTGATTTGATAGCCGGTTCCCACAATACCGATCGCCCAGCCGCGCCGCGAGACCGGAATCCAATTGGCCATCACCCGCATGCACGGCGTCCAACCGAGCGACTGGCAATATCCGTTCATCGCCCAAATAAACAGCAGGAAGTAGGCAGCCGTCGCGAACCCGAACATCACGTTGAGAAGCGCCGATCCAAACATGCCGATGGCCAACATTCGCCGCGGTGAAAGCTGTTCGGAGAGCTGCCCGTTAATTAGTTGCCCTGCCGCATAGGCGATTTTCAACGATCCGAGAATCCAGCCGATCTCTGTATCGGAAAGCCCCAGTCCGCCCTCTACCAAGGGCAGCTTCAATCCCGGCGTCGCTGCGGCAATATTTGTCCGACAAAAATAAAACGCCCCGTAAGTCAACCAGATCGTCCAAACAACGCCGGAATCACCAACGCGTTCCTCTGATGGGGTAGATGACTTGTTGTTACTCAATAATTCGTTGGGCACGACTTCTCTTGGAAATGCGCTGAATTGCGAACACGTTGCACCGTACGGCAGGTGTCATTTAAGACGCGCTAACGGAGCCATGCTTGTTCAATGTCGGGATTGCCAGCGGCATCCAGGCGTTCGACCTGATCATGGGTAAGTGTGATGCCGAGCGCGGCGATGTTCTCGGTCAACTGTTCGGGCCGGCTCCCGGCAATGATGGGAAGCACCGGCGGTTCGCTCTGCCGCATCCAGGCAATGACGACTTGACTCATGATCGCCCCGACCTCGTCGGCAACGGCCGCGAGGGCCGCCAGCCGCTCATCGGCTTCAGGGCCGGCATATTGCGGCGGTACGGGACGATCGGAACGGGTGTAAGCGCCTTGCAGTAGAGTCGAATAACCGATCAGCGTGGTGCCGCGCGCGCGACAATAGTCCTTCAGATCGTCATTGATGCAGATTTGAGGACCGAAATCCGCGCCGTGCCGGGGACGCAAATAAGTATGTCTCTGCTGAATGACCGAGAATCCGGCCCACCGATGGGCCTTGCTCACGGTGTTGGCTTCGGCGATACGCCAGCCCTTTAGGTTGCTGGCCCCGATGGCGCGTACCTTACCGGCCTTGATCAACCGATCAAAGGCCTCCATCGTTTCCTCCAGCGGCGTGTCGGCATCATCGCGATGAGCGTAGTACAGATCGATCCTGTCGGTCTGTAGCCGCCGGAGGCTTTTCTCGCACTCGCGCTCGATCTCGGCCGCGCTCAGGCCGCCGTCACAACCTGGATAGTCAAACCCGAGCTTCGAGTCGATCACCATCTCATCGCGAACGCCCCGGTCCTTCATCCACCGACCAAGGGTCGTCTCGCTCTCACCGCCCTGGCAGTCTGGCAACCAGCTCGCGTAGAAATTCGCCGTATCGAGGAAGTTTCCTCCGTTTTCCCTGTAGACGTCGAGCAACTTGAGCGACATCTCCTGGTCAATTCTGCTGCCGATCGAGTCGGTCCCCAGGCACAGCGCACTGACTTCGAGCCCCGAATTTCCCAGTTTGACTTTTTCCATTGAGCCAGCTCCCATCAATATGGCTGAATGACCGGTCGGAGTCACTCTCCCTGCCTGCCGTTGAATGAGGCGCGGCAATCGCGTCTGTTTCTGTCATTGTGAGCACCCAATCGCTATGCGGCGCAACGTCCACATTCAATGGGCCAACGTCGTGTTGGCGCTAGCCGGGCTTGCCACGCTCCACTGTCGTCAGGATGACCCCCGCGATCATGATCACAACTCCGAGAATTTTCATCATGGTAATCGACTGTTGAGGTGAACCCAACCAGCCGAAATGAGACAGCACCATGCCGCCGATGATCTGGCCCGCCAGCAACGTGATCATGACATTCCCGAGCCCCGACCTGCGGCATCAGCCAGGCGATCGCAAAGACCAGACAGGCGCCCATCGCGCCGCCGGTCAGCAAGATCGGATTGACCTGTTTGAGAGCCGCCAAAGCGCCGCTTTGCCAGCCCGTTAAGCCAATCACCACCGCGGTGAGCGCGCCGATGCACCAGAAAACCGCGTTGGCAACGCGCGTATTCTTCATCACGCTGCCCACCTGCCCATTCATGGCCAGATGCACGACCAACACCACGCCGAGAAACAGAGACAATAGATACAGAGGCGACTTCATATGGCACTCTCCTTAATTCACCTTCATTGGCGGCCGGTATCCAGCCGCTTGACGCGGATGTTCCGGTACCAAACCGGTGAGCCGTGGTCCGGAAGACCGATGGTGCCGGTTCGCGCAACATCTTTCAGCGCGCGGTTGAGCTTGTTCTCCGTGCCATCAGGATCCTTGCCCTGTCCTACGCAAGAATTCGAACTTGTTTAATCCCCATGGCTAAGGTAAGCTTCCTGAATACCCATCGCGTATGAATTCTATGGGAATAGTCGGGGGCAGGCAACAGGCGAAGTTAAGAAACATGGCAGAATATCTTTTGGGGATCGATCTGGGTGGCACAAATATCAAAATCGGCTGTTTTGATACCGATCTCAAGCTTATCGGCAAAATCTCGGTCCCAACCGGGACTGACATGGGACCGGAATCCATTGTCGAAGAATTCCATGCTGTCTCTTCAGAACTCCTGAAGCGGCACGAGCTGTCATTAGCGGATGTCAGCGCAGTTGGGATCGGTTCTCCAGGCCTAGTCAATACCATCAAAGGAATCGTTGAGGCTGCACCTAACCTCCCCCTGTTTAAAAATGTACCCTTCAGAGACCTGGTCGCAAAGCGATTTGGTAAACCAACAATCCTGGAAAACGATGCTAATGCTGCCTGTTGGGCCGAGTACGTCATTGGAGCTGCAAGAGGAGTCGATCATATGATCATGCTGACACTGGGCACAGGCATTGGGGGAGGAATTGTCAGCGATGGTAAATTGATCCACGGTCCAACCGGAGGAGCTGCCGAATTGGGACACGTCATCATATATCCAGCCGGAAGGTCATGTCCCTGCGGCCAGAATGGATGCGCCGAAGCTTATGCCTCTGCCAGTTCAACCGTTGCCAGGGCCACGGAAGCCGTTCAGAACGGAGCCCAATCGTCTCTGACCACGGTACTCGAAGCGCAGAAAAAGATAACCTGCAAAGGTGTCTTTGAGCACGCAGGTAATGGGGATTCCCTGGCAAATGAGATCGTCGACGGAACAGCAAAAGCCCTTGCCCTGCTCTGCTTACAGATGGTCAAGACGACGGATCCTCATTCCATCGTGTTTGCAGGAGGCATGATCGCTGCCGGCGACGCACTCCTGGACCGCATACGTCATTTCTACAAACAATATATCGGGCGCTTGTTTAAAAAAGACCATCTGCGACTTTGCTTTGCCGTGCTGGGTGAAGACGCAGGGATCACTGGGGCATCGGCACTTGCCCAGACTGCCTGCAAATCTTAAAGCACCTGTATTTGCCAATACGTTGTTTATCCGACAAATTCATTGCCAATTTTTCGGGCGCGTTCGGCTTTATCAAGATTGATTCCTAGAACAACACCCACTTCAACCAGGATATTCCAGCCGGCTGCCAGGTAAACATAATTCTTTAGTGGCCCGGCATCTTTGACTTTGATCGTCGGGAAGATCGTCTCTTGATCACTTATTGCATATACTTTAGTTCCAACACCCTCAGCAAGGGTTTCTCGGATTTTATCAAGCTCACCTTTAAAAGGATCGATGATGATAACCACATCATCAGACTCCATCACTTCTTCGATGCCATGTACCGCGTATGTCCCTTCAAGGTAATCGCTCTTTTTGCGAGTGATCTCGTTGGTCTTTAGCGTCAATTCCTCTGCCACACCATCATTTCTTCCCGCAAAATGTATAATGCCGGCATTTGCGATCGCCTGGGTGATCTCTGAATCAATATCCAGTGTCAACGCGTCTTCAACGGCATCGGTTAATCCACCGAGTTGGCCTTTCAGCGTGTTGCCATTCGCCTGTGCAAGCAATTCCTGGTAAAAGAGTCCCTGCTCAGCAACGCTCTTCGTCGCAGCCACAGCCTGTTCCCAACCACATTTCAAGACAAAGGTTTCCCGGGCCATCTCGGCCAGCTTTGTGTTTTCACGAGCTGTAAGGCCATAGAGGTGTTTATGACGGCCTTTCAATTGGTTGAACAAAGTGATCACTTCCTTGGTTGATCCGCTGTTGGATGCTCCAAAGACAACATAATCCGACAAGTCATACTCTGCCGCCTGCCGACCTCCATCGGTAGCAAGATTCAGCGACGTCCCCTGGCACATTGCCGTGTAAATAGCGTTTTTTGCGGGGAATATTCGGCTTGAACCTTCACCTGTCATGAACAACTTACCAGCCTTTTGGATCGCCGCGATCACCTCTCCGGCATTGTCCAAGCTAAAATCTTTCAGTACCGCTGGGGTATCCAGCATTTCCTGAACCAACGAAAATTGCGTGTATTTTTCTTCGTGCTTCATAATACTCTCCTCTAAAGGATAAAAGTTCTAAGAGCACCTACGCAAAATGACTCTGCATTCAAACGGCTTATTCTGCGTCTGGGCGGCGTCAGGCTCCATCGACCGTCCTCGGACGGCCTGCTTCGCCTTCCTTGCCAGTCGCAGAAACGCTCGTTTTCGGTGCTACGATTCATTTTGATAGG
>JADFMM010000248.1 GCA_022563885.1 Planctomycetota bacterium
GCAAACCCGGCGCCGTCATCACCACCGCAGTCCTGCGAAAACTCATCGTGCTGGCCAACGCCCTGGTCGCCCAAAACAGGGTGTGGGTACCGAAAACGGCTTGACGCGAACACATATGGCTACGGGCTGTTGACGTGATCGCCGAAGAAGTCCGTCAGTTCGCGGGTGATCTCGCGCGGCAGTTCCTCGGGCATGTAGTGGCCGCAGGGGAGGGTGTGGCCGCGCACATCCGAGGCGCGTTCGCGCCAGAGGGCGAGGGGGTCGAAGCATTGCTCGATCACGCCCTTGGCGCCCCAGAGGCAGAGCATCGGCATGGCGAGTTTCGTGTTGTCGGCGTCGTCATGGGCGATGTCGATGTTGGCGGCGGCGCGGTAGTCGTCACAACTGGCGCGGATCGCCTCCGGGTCGCGGAAGGCCGTGAGGTATTCCTCCAGCGCCTCGCCGAAGATCTCCAGCCCGCCCGGACCATCACCGCATTTCTCGCGCCAGAAGGCATCCGGGTCGGCGCCGATCATCCGCTCCGGCCGGGGCGGCGGCAGGATCAGGAAGAACCAGTGCCAGTAGGCCCGCGCCAGGGCGTCGGTATGAGGCGACGAGTTCGATACAACCCGGTGATGAAATTCGTGCCTTTTCAAAAAAGCAGTGGCTACAGCGTCCACCGGATGACTTACCGGGGAGAAGGAGGGTGGTCGTGGCCGCTTGCGTCCGGTCCCCTCCGTGAGCTTCTACAACGATTCCTCGGCTACGTGGGAACCGACGAGTTCTTCGAGCTATTGTGACCGCTTGGAGTGGATACCGGCTAACAAGTCAATCGAGGGCACCATCATCTTTTCGTTATGACTCGAGGATAAAGAAGTGAAGAAGTTATCATTAGCCTTTCTTTTACCTTTCACAAGAGAGATATCCCCTACCAGAGTTTGGTGAAGCTTTATTTGGGGAGAGAGATACTCATGGAGCGCAGGGCCCTTGAATCGTCATAGCTCGAACTGGGGCGGTCGCCGCCGGAGTCGAGTCGCTTGATGCATTGGGACCGAATCTGCCCATGCCCCACGCGGGCACCATGAAAGGTTAAAAGCATCCACGCTCGAAATTGTCTGTACTAGCATTCTAGCTCATGCATAGTATCGTTTAGCTGACGTTGGCACCTACACCATACAGTCCACCCTGGGTGAATTCCTGCCGGTCGTTAACATTGATATTTGGGAAACATTTAGTGCCCAAGGGCACTGTGTGACTTTTTTCTCCGACACGGGAGGCAAAGGTTCAAGCTTCGCTTGAATAAGGGTATTTTCACCATGGAGAGCATGAAGAAACATGAAGGGCTTCTTCGCAGAAGCCTGCGCAGCAGGGCAGGACGGCGCCCTGAGCACAAGCCGGATGTCATGACCACGCGTCAGCCTTCATGTCTTCATGGTAAAAACCATACGCTTGCGAACCCAGACCCAACGGTTGCATGATTTGGGCCAGTTGAGTAACAGGTTGAGTAAGGGACACTGCCTCTCTATGAAGCGTCGGGCGGGATGGCGCCGTCGCAAGGGTTCAATGCGGGTAACCGCGGATGTGGTATGGGATTAGAAGCAATAGCAAGGGTGGTTTGAACCGCAGAATATCGAACCGCAGAATGTCGAAGGGCAGTGAGTGAGCCCAATTAACTTCAACGTTGGACGTTCCTTAGTTCAATATTCCGCGGTTCATCTCTGTTCGAAACGATGGGTGAACGGTAGAATTCAAGGCACGGTGGATGTATAGATGAGAACACCTTCATTAGGATAAACATGGCGATTAGGAGAGTAAAAATGGATCAAGTCCCTGTGATTTCCCTGGTCACCCTGGTGACCGGTTTGCTCATTCCACCCGCGGTTCACGGGTCACCCGGGACGGAGGGATCGACGGAAACCCGGGTTGCTATCGGGGATGCCCGTTGGACTCTCAACGGACGTCTCTCCTATCGAGCTTCTCAGGCCGAAGGCTTACTCATGAATGTTCGGAGGGTCAACGCGACCTTTGAGGATCGTCATCGTCCCAACTTCGACGCCGAACGAAACACCGATGCGTTCATCGCCAAGATCCCGGATCCCGCCGTGTATAGCACGCTGAAAGCCCTTGCCACGCCGAAGAGAGACGAGATCTATTTCCCACCGCCCGAGTCGCAAGGCGGCTGGCGGAAGCTTGATGAACCCGAGCGCATTCGCCGACGGGCGTCGATGGATCAGGCCAAACTAGACGGTTTGAAGGAGTGGCTGCTAGAGAGCGACGGGCGGAGCTTCGCCGCGGTCGTCATACGCAATGGCTACATCGTCCTGGAAGTCGAGCGGGGCAACAGCAGCAAGACCGATTCGCGCCGCGTGGCCTCCGTCTCGAAGGCCATCTGCGCCACTGTGCTGGCCATTGCGTCCGAGCAGAGCCGTCGTGGTCTGACGCCGAAAGAGATGTCGTTCGACGATCCCGCGTTTGGCTTCATCCCCTGGGCCCAGCCGCTCAGCGACCCGCGTAAGGCGACGATAACGGTCAGACAATTGCTCAATCACACCTCAGGCATCTGCCCCGAGGCGGCCGGCGCGCGAAACGACGGTACCTGGCAGTATATCCTCGGCCACAGCGGTGACGCACGAACAGCGCGCCTGGCCTTTGACCCAGGCACGGCCTGCGGGTACTCGACGCACGCTCTGGCTCACGCGGCGCTGGTGTGTGAGACGGTCACGGGCAAACCCTATGACGCGTTCGCCGTGGAAGCACTGTTCAAGCCCCTGGGATGTGAGCGTTGGTGGTTCCAATACTACGATGGCGCCGAAGGGATCGGCAGGCATCCGTCGCACGGCATGGGCATGCCGGCCCGCGACCTGGCCCGGATTGCATACTGCATGCTCCGCCAGGGGAAGTGGCGGGACGAGCAGGTGATTCCGCGGTGGTTCGTCGATGAGACTTCCCGGCCGACCCACGATGTGACCTCGCCGGAAATGCGTTTCAAGATCCCAGCTCAGACCTTTTCCCACGGCTGGGAACTTCCCGCCTTGCTGACGGGTGAAGAAGGCACCCCCAGCGGCCGGGGCATCCCCCCTGACGCCCGCTACAAGCCCGGCTCGGGTGGTCAGTTGATCGCCTTCGTGCCCAGCCTCGACTTGGTTGTCACCCGACAGACCGGCAGCAGCGGGGATTGGCAATATGCGGAGTATCTAAGGCGAGCCTGCGGCGCCGCGTTGTCACCGTAGACGGATTCACGGGCCGTCGCGGCGACACGAGCAGCTTCCCCGCTCCGATAGCACCATGGATCCCCACCCGTCATGCGGCGCTGGGGCGCACCCTCCAAGGGGGAGGGCTACAACCAGAGCAAGATGACCATCGATATCGACCATTGCTTCGAGACCGGTACGGAAGAGCACAGCGCCATGTGGAAAGGATCTGAAACGGATCGCCGATCACCTGACCGAGCTGCGTGACGCCAACATACCCATCCTGTGGTAGCCCATGCACGAGTTTGACGGTGGGTGGTTCTGGTATGGTAAAGGGGGCGGCGAACGGTTCATCCGGCTGTGGCGGAGCATGTTTGACTATTTCGTGAAGGAACGCAAACTCGACAACCTCATCTGGGTGCTCTGTCACTGCGGGACCCCCAGGGCCGATTGGAATCCTGGCGAGGCGTTCTACGATCTGGCTGGCCCCGACACCTATGGCAGAGGCATTCAGGCAGCCCTGTACAAGACGACTCAATCCATCCATGGCGATATGGACGCCCATCCCCTATCACGGCTTGGTTCATGAGAACCTGTTTCGAGCGGTTGGATTGATTTAGATGAGGATGCCAGTATAGTAGGCTCCGTCTGAAAACTCCGTCGTCGGCCCGAGACCGAGCGTTTTTTCGTCTGGCAAAGACGGCGAAGCGGGCGATGTTGGTTGCATCGTCGATGGAGCCGGAGGCCGCCAGACAGACAACCCTGTTGCCTATGTGCAGCCCTTGCTGCGACAGCAGCGTCGAAGCGCTAAGAAGACAAGCCGCTCGAAGCCAGATCGAGTTTTCTGACAGAGCCTAGTAAAGACAAGGGTTGAGAGACGTTGCAGTGCCATGCGGGAGAAGGATGTTGTCATCATAGGCGCGGGGGCCGCGGGGCTGATGTGCGCGATCAGCGCCGGCGCGCGGGGCCGTCGCGTAGCGCTTCTCGATCACGCCGAGAAGATTGGGAAGAAGATTCTGATATCGGGCGGCGGACGCTGCAACTTCACCAACACCTCTGTCGATTCTGACAATTTCCATTCACACAACGCGCACTTCGCAAAATCGGCACTGAGTCGATATACACAGTGGGATTTCATCGCGATGGTGGAAAGGCATGGTATTGCCTACCATGAGAAGAAACTCGGGCAACTGTTTTGCGACCACAAGGCCAGCCAGATCGTCGCGATGTTGTTAAAGGAATGCGGGGATGCGGACGTGGCAGTAAAAACGAATTGCTCCGTTCAGAAGGTTGCCAAGACCGCAACGGGTTTTCAATTGCAGACCAGTACGGGCGAGTGGCAATGTTCTTCCGTTGTCATCGCCACCGGCGGTCTATCCGTTCCGAGCCTGGGCGCGAGCGGATTCGGCTATGAGATTGCCCTGCAATTCGGGCTGTCGGTCGGTGCACGGAGGGCCGCGTTGGTTCCCTTTACGCTCGATCCAAAGTTGCTGTCACAGTTTAGTGCCCTGTCGGGTACCTCTGTGGATGCCAGGGTGGAATGCAATGGCCAAAGCTTTCGCGAGAACATTCTGTTGACGCACCGAGGACTTAGCGGGCCCGCCATCCTGCAGATTTCATCCTATTGGCGGCCGGGTGACACGGTGACGATCGATCTGTTGCCCGACAGAAATGTGTTCGAGCATCTAAAGGCTGCGCAAGTGAGTCATCCAATGGCTCAATTGAATACCTTGCTGGCGGCTTTCTTGAGCAAGAAGCTGTCGCTTCGACTCTGCGAATTGTGGTTTTCGGAGTTTTATCAACGCTCCATCGCCCAAGTCTCAGATGAGAGCCTGCGGCTCGTCGCCGAGCGCCTGCATCACTGGGAGATCAAGCCCAGCGGAACGGAAGGGTACCGGACCGCGGAGGTGACCGCCGGCGGGGTCAGCACCGATGAGATTTCCTCGAAGACATTTGAGGCCAAGAAGGTCCCGGGCCTGTATTTTATCGGTGAAGTGCTAGACGTTACGGGCCAGTTGGGCGGCTTCAATTTCCAGTGGGCGTGGGCCTCCGGTCATGCCGCAGGGCAATATGTTTAGAAGCCTTAATCTAGAAGTTATCACACCAGCGATAGGCGTCGATGACGGCCTGCTCTCCTTCCACGCCCTTCTTGCTGTTGCCATGCTCCATGCCCAGGACACCGGTGAAGCCTTTCTTGTGGATGTGCTTGAAGATGTTGCGGTAGTTGATCTCGCCGGTGGTGGGTTCCTTGCGGCCGGGGTTGTCGCCCATCTGGAAATAGGCGATCTCGTCCCAGGCGGCATCCATGTTGGGAATCAGGTTGCCTTCGGTGATCTGCTGGTGGTAGAGGTCGTCGAGGATCTTGACGCTGGGGCTGCTGACGCCTTTGCAGACGAGATAGGCCTGGGGGATCTTGCTCAGAAAGACGCCCGGGTGGTTGGCCCACCAGTTGAGCGGTTCCAGCACCATGACCAGGCCGGCCGGCTCACAGACCTCGGCGCAGTACTTCAGGTTCTCGATGACGTTGGCGGTCTGGTAGTCCCACTCGACGTTCTTGACATAGGCGCCGGGCACCAGCGTGGTCCACTTGGCATTGACCCGCTTGGCGACCTCGACGGCCTTTCTCATTCCGGCGACAAACTCATCCTTCACCTCGGAGGGCGGCTTCACGAAGGTGACGTTATTTAGGCCGAATCCGCAGACGAACACGCCCATGGTCATGTCGAGGTCCGTCATGGTCTTGGCGATTCGCTTCTGCAGTTCAACGGGCTTGCGCATCATGCCGTTGTCTTCCCAGGCCGTGAATCCCTGATCGGCGGAAAACTTGAGTTGATCGATCGGGTCTCCTCCGGCACTGTTGCGGAACATGCCGAAGTGCGGCCCGTATTTCATGCGGAATTTGGCTTTATTCGATGCCCCTGCCTTGGCCTCATCCGCGCCCAAGGTCAGGGCCGCCCCGGTGGCCACACCCGCCGCCATAAATTGTCGTCTGTCCATTACGGATCCTCCTGTCATAGTACTCGTGATAGTGATACCAGCTGCCGTCGACTGGAATTTCCCTTTATAGTGGGTTCAGCTTGCCGATGCCATGGAAAAGAGGGCATTGGTCAGCTTCGGGGGTGGTATCGATCGTTGTCGTTGTCGTTATCGTAGTCGTAATCGAAAAACCGAAAACCTGGAATAACATTCTCGATTACGACAACGACAACCGCTTCGCTGACAACGACAACGAGGAGCGGGTGCCCCCCGATCCAGCGACGGGCCTGGGGGGCGTTAAAGCATTGACTTCCCTCCCCTTGAGCCCCTATACTGCCTGGTTCAAGGGGAAGGGAGATGCCAGTCGGGCGATTGACAGGAACAGTTGCAATGGGATTAAACTTATTCAATAAGCTGTGGGATCTCCATACGGTCAAGACCCTGGAGAGTGGGCAGGATCAGCTTTTCGTTGGCCTGCATTTGATCCACGAGGTGACCTCGCCCCAAGCCTTTCAAATGATCCGCGAACGCGGGTTGAAAGTCGCCTTTCCGGAGCGGACCTTCGCGACGGCCGACCACATCGTGCCCACCGAGAGCCAGGCGCGTCCCTTCCAGGACCCGCTCGCGGAAGAGATGATGGTGGCGATCGAAAAGAACACGCAGGAGTTTGGCATCCAGTTCTTCGGCTTGGACTCGCGAGATCAGGGCATTGTCCACGTGGTCGGTCCCGAGCAGGGTTTGACGCAGCCGGGGATGACCATTGCCTGCGGGGATTCCCATACCTCCACACATGGCGCCTTCGGGACAATCGCCTTTGGTATCGGGACCTCCCAGGTCCGCGATGTCCTGGCCACCCAGACCATTGCCTTGTCCCGGCCGAAAGTGCGTCGCATCGAGATCGACGGGGCACTGCAGCCCGGTGTCACCGCGAAGGATATTGCCCTGCACATCATCGCCGAGCTGGGTGTCAAGGGCGGTATCGGCCATGCCTACGAGTATGCCGGCAGCGCCATTGAGGCCCTTTCCATGGAAGAGCGGATGACGCTCTGCAATATGAGCATCGAGGGTGGGGCCCGGGTGGGCTACGTCAATCCCGATCAGAAGACCTTTGACTATCTCGAAGGAAGGCCCTACACGCCCAAGGGAGAGGCCTTTGATCGGGCGCTTCGATATTGGCAATCCATCGCCTCCGACGTGGACGCTCCCTACGATGACGTCGTCCGGATCGAGGCGGAGATTATCGAGCCGATGGTGACCTGGGGGATCAATCCGGGTCAGGCGATCGGTGTCGGTCGGGCACTGCCCTCACTCGACAGTTTGATGGAGGAGGACCGGGAGTCGGCCCAACTGGCCTTTGAGTACATGGGACTCGGCGAGCGGCAGCCGATCAAGGGCGTTCGCATCGATGTGGCCTTCGTGGGTTCCTGCACCAATGGCCGCATCTCCGACCTGCGGGCCGCCGCGGCGGTGGCCAAGGGTCACCGGGTCGCATCTCACGTGCGGGCCTTAATTGTCCCGGGCTCCAAACGCGTGCGCGATCAGGCCGTGGAGGAAGGGCTGGACCAGATCTTCCGAGAGGCCGGCTTCGAATGGCGCGATGCCGGTTGTTCCATGTGCCTGGCCATGAATCCCGACCAACTGGTGGGCAGGGAGGTGTGTGCTTCCTCGTCGAATCGAAACTTCATAGGTCGGCAGGGCTCGCCCACGGGGCGCACACTCTTGATGAGTCCGCCCATGGTGGTCGCCGCGGCCATCGCCGGCGAAGTCAGCGATATCCGCGAGTTTCAGACCGCCGGGACGGGGGCGTAATGGTCCCACCCAATCCACGCAACGAGTGAGTGACTATGGAAGAATTGACCAGAAAGCAGATTAAGGGGTCGGGGATCGCCGTTCGAGGCAATGAGATCGACACGGACAGGATCATACCGGCCCGGTTTCTGAAGTGTGTCGCCTTCGACGGCCTCGGCGAAAGCGTTTTCTACGATGAGCGTTACGATGCCGCAGGTGCCCAGAAACCGCATCCCTTCAACGACAGCCGCTTTGCGGGCGCCACTTTCCTAGTCGTCAACAAGAACTTCGGCTGCGGCTCTTCGCGCGAGCACGCGCCACAGGCCATCATGCGCTGGGGCATTCGAGCCATCGTGGGTGAGTCCTTTGCGGAGATCTTCGCGGGTAATTGTCAGATGCTGGGCGTTCCTGCCGTCTGTCTGGGTGCGGTAGAGATCAAGGACCTGATGCAGGCGATCGAGAAGGACCCGCAACTGGAGATTGAGCTCGATATGGAAGCCCGAGCGGTCCGCTATGGCGATCGCGAGGTCGTTTTCGAGCTTGATGAGGGCGTCCGGACCTCGCTCGTGGAGGGAAAGTGGGATTCGACGGCCCTGCTGATGGCGAACGAAGGGGCGGTACGGGAAAAGGCCCAAAGTATTCCCTACCTCAATGCTTTTCAGAACGCTTAGAAAATGGAAAAAACTTTTTGTTTTTCCCGTTTTTCCGATTGACACCTCCGCTGCAAAGGGGTACAGTACAGGTCCAATTCCCTGCGTTATCTCGCTTTCCTCTCCTCTCCCTCCGCACGCAGGGGATTGTTTTTTTTGCACATCTCCCCCGGGACGATAATCGGTAATGACTGGTCAGTGAAGTGAACCGTGGTGAGTAACTGGCGACTGGCGATTACTGATTACTGATCACTGATCACTGATCAATGATTACTGAAGTCAGGGCCAGACGATCGCCGTCGATCATGCCCAGGGCGGCCAGCAGTTCCACTTGGGTGGTGTTGTAGTGGACAACGATCTCGGCGTGCTCCAACCTGGCCCGGGACAGCGCCTCCTGGGCTTGCAGGACATCCAACAAGGTCACTGTTCCCGTGGAAAAGCTGGACTGGA
>JADFMM010000036.1 GCA_022563885.1 Planctomycetota bacterium
CTTAATGACGATTGGCCGGATTTTCACGACTATCGTATCAATGAAAGAGTCCGCCACATGTATCCTTACAGAGACTTAGTTCAAGAACAATATAGAGCTACGGCGTAGCGGAGCACAAGTTACGCTCTTTTTAATTTGAATTTCTTCAGTTTTTTCTTGTTGGCCCGGAGTGCTGTATCGAGAGAGGGGGGCAGGTTGTCGAATTGATTGGAGCGGACCTGGAACTCCTCCGTTTTTCCCTTACGGATGATTTTGGCGCCGTCCACCATCACCAGGGCTGTGGCGCCGCTGTCGTCGTCCAGGTAAAACCCTTCATCCGAAAAAAAACTGTCAATAGTGGACCAGTAGGGACCGTTTCGGCTCAGGCGACCTTTCTGTTTCTGGATTTCAAGATTGTAGAGGGCGCATTGCTTGCGGCTGATGGGCGCGGTGACCAGCTTTTCCTTCTCGACGAGGATGAAGCCTTTGACTTCGACGTTGGTGCCGATGGCGCCGGTATTGATTTTACAGGTGGGAGTATTCTGGATGGTGCGCTTCACCTTGAGTTCGCGGATTCCGGCGATGAACGAGCCGATGCCCGCGACCACGCCCGCGAAGGCACAGGAAACAAGAACTTCGCCAATATTCGACGACATGGCTTCACCTTCCTTTAGAAACCATATGGCGGGAACTCAGTCAAACTTGGGGAGATTGATTTTGACCTTGACATCGCGCCGCTCTTCTTCCGACACCTTGACCATTACTTCCTGAGCCAAACCCATGGGTCCGGCGACGAAGGCATCCGGAATCTACTGGATGCGAATGTTGAAATTGTTGACGCTGTCGTTGTGGAATTCGCGCCGGTCGGCCAGGCTTTCTTCCAGATGCGAGATGCGGTTCTGCATTTGCAGGAAGTTCTCATTGGCTTTGGGCTCCGGATAAGTTTCCGCTTAGGCGAAAATGCTGCGGAAGTCGGCGCTGATCTCGTTACTGGCTTCAGATTTGCCTTCGGCGCTGCGGACGCTGAGATATTTTTCCCGCGACTTGAGCAGGCGGTCGAGCATGCCTTTTTCAAACTGGGTGTAACTTTCGCAGACGGAAATCAGTTTGGGGATTTCGTCATAGCGCTGTTTGAGGATGACGTCGACGTTGCCCCAGGATTTTTTAATGTTTTCCTTAACCGAGATCAGGCCATTATAGATCATGATGAAATAGCCGATGATCCCGACGAAGCCGAATCCGAGGATGGACAAAACGATAACGGTTGTGGTTCCCATAAGGACCCTCCCGTCATACTGATAGGAAATTTGATTTAACAACCATAGAAATGATTGTACGCCCGACGGGAAGGCCGATCAAGGGAAAACAGCCCCAGGGCCACCATGGCGGTCCTGGGGCTGTTGCATGTGGTGTGTACCCGGTCCATTTGAGTCAAAATACCAGGAAAGCGCCTCCCATCAGGCCCAAAATCTGGTCTGGACCCTAGGCTGTGTCGGAAAACTCGATCTGGCTTCGAGCGGCCCTTTTTCTTAGCTGTTCGACGCTGCTGTCGCAGCAAGGGCTGCACGAAGGCAACAGGGTTGTCCGCCTGGCCGCATCCGGCTGCATCGACGATAGAACAAACATCGCCTGCTTCGCCGTCTTTGCCAGGCAAAAAATTGCTCGCTCTCGGGCCGACGACGGAGTTTTCCGACAAAGCCGAGTGAGCGATGGGCGCCCTCCGCCCAGATGGTTAGAAAATAGCCATTGGACATTCGATTCATCGACGTCCGTCTCATCCACCTTAACCGGGACTGGAAGGCCTCCGTCTGGCCACTCGCGTGCACAGGGACACGCCGCCCCCTAGCTGACACTGGCGTGATCACCGGTCGCCTCCCCGCGTCAAGAGGGCTTGGGTCGACTTCTCGATTGAGCCGTTTTCAGACATGAGGTATACTCCCGCTCAGGATCAGACTCCCCCTGGTATCCAGCATTGAAACTCAAAGGAGCTCCATGTGACCATCGTTTCACACATTATCCTCACCCAAATCTGCCTGACGGCCGGCGCCTATGAGGCTTCGGCGAGGCTTCTGCCCGTTTACTTCGGCACTTATACGCAAAACAGTCCCAGCCTGGGTATCTATCGTAGTGTGCTCGACCTGGAGTCCGGAAAACTCAGCGAACCCTCGCTAGTCGCTGAAACTCCAAACCCCTCCTTCCTGGTGATCCATCCCAACCAGAGATTCCTCTACTGCGTGAGTGAAGCAGGTCCCGGTGGCGTGGTCCGTGCGTTTGCCCTGGAGGGACGGACCGGCGCCCTCTCATTGCTCAACGAGCGGCCTTCCGAGGGAGCCGGCCCCTGTCACGTCAGCATGGACCAAACGGGGAGGGTTCTGCTGGTGGCCAACTATGGTAGCGGCAGTGCGGCGGTCCTGCCGGTTGGGCCGGACGGTCGGCTCGGAGAGCCCGCTTGCTCTGTTCAGCATACAGGGTCCAGCATCAACCCCCGGCGCCAAAGAGGCCCCCACGCCCACTCAATCAATGTCAGTCCAGACAACCGTTTCGCCTTCGTGGCAGACCTAGGCATGGACAAGATCATGATTTACCGGCTGGGCGTTGACGAGGCCAAGATCACCGCCCACGATCCCGCCTTCGTCCGAGTCAGGCCCGGTGCGGGCCCCCGGCACTTCGTCTTTGACCGTCAAGGCAAGTTCGCCTATGTCATCAACGAACTCAACGGCACCGTGACCGCCTTCGCCTATGGGTCACACACCGGCGTCCTGACGGAGATACAGACCATCAGCACACTCCCCAAGGGATTCACGGGGTCCAACGGTTGTGCGGAACTGTGTCTCCACCCCAACGGACGGTTTCTCTACGCTTCAAACCGCGGCCACGATAGCATCGCCGTCTACCGAGTCGATGCGGCACGGGGGACACTGAGCCTCATCGAGCATCAGACCACCGCCATCGAGACGCCGCGAAATTTCTGTCTGGACCCCACCGGCCGGTATTGCCTCGTGGCCAACCAGAGTGCCGATACGGTTGTCGTTTTCCGAGTCGATGCCCGGTCCGGACAACTCGTTCCCACTGAGCATGCCGTTTCGGTGGGCAGACCCGTCTGTGTGCGTTTTCTGGACACGACGGATCCTTAGTCTCTATCCGAATTCACCCTCCGCCACGGCGCTGGCGGGAGATACCATCATGAGGAAGATTTCCATGGGGTCCTGGGCGTACACGACCGGCCCCACTCCAGCAAGGCCCATACCCTGGGACGAGGTCGTGGCGACGCTGAAAGAACTCGGCTTCGACGGCGTAGAGCTCGGCGCCCTATCACCCCACCCCAATCCGCAAGACATGCCCGATCCCGAGCAACGTGACATCTGCAGGGAACGGCTGCAGGCAACGGGCCTGGGATGGTCCGCGCTGACAGTCCATCTTCACCACGAACATCTCATCGACACCGAAGACACACGTGCCTACCTGCACCGCTTTCGCCAGTACCTTCAGTTTTGCGTCGATCTTGGCATCCCCATCATACGTGTTGATACCGTGCAATCTCCCCGCGTGCTGGCGGCGGTTGACTACGAGAGCGCCCGGAAAAGGGTAGGGGAAACTTGGCGCCGTTGTGCGGCCGAGGCAGAGGACCGCGGCGTCATGCTCCTCTGGGAATTCGAACCGGGATTCGCCTTCAACAAACCCACGGATGTATTTCGCATCATCGAGGCGGTCAACCACGACAACTTCGGCATTCTGTTCGACACCTGTCACGCACACATGGTCGCGGTTCAAGGGGCCCGGCAGTCCGGCACGGTGGAAACGCTGGCGGGGGGAATCCCGGAGTTCGCCCGCAAGCTGCGGGGAACCATACACCATCTCCACCTCATGGATTCTGACGGCACCCTGGATAGAGACCGGGCGTCTACACGGACGCTCATGGGCGAGGGACTGATCGACTTTGAAGACGTGTTGCTCGAACTGGCCAAACATGACATGAGACAGGACTGGTGGACCATCGACCTCGGCAAGAGGCCGGACGTTTGGCAAGCCACGGAGACCTGCAAGCTGGCAGTCGATGGACTCAATGAGCGCTATGGCTAAGGGACCTACCCGCCTATGAGAACCACCTTTCTAGGAACAGGGACCTCCCATGGCGTGCCTGAGATCGGTTGTCGCTGTGCGGTCTGTACCTCGACGAATCCCAAGGATCAGCGTCTGCGCTCCTCCCTCTTGATTGAACAGGGCCCCAAACGCCTACTCATCGACGCGTCGTCTGATTTTCGACAACAGGCCCTGCGGCACGACATCGATGACCTCAGCGATATCCTGATCACTCACACCCACGCCGACCACATCCTCGGGCTGGACGATACCCGCATCTATTCTCGTCGTTCCAAGAGACCCATCACGCTCTACCTGAATCAAAGATCCGATCGACGTATTCGCCAGCTCTTCGACTACGCCTACGACGACTCGGTTCACCAGGGAGGGGACCTGCCTAAATTCGAGAACCGGATTATCGAGGCGGGATGGCCCTTCTCCCTAGGGGACCTGAACATCTCGGCGATCGACCTATTCCATGGAAAGCTGCCGATCCTCGGCTACCGCATCAACGACTTGGCCTATCTGACGGACTGCTCGTCCATTCCCGAGCACAGCTATCAGTGCCTGGAAGATCTCGATATCCTGATCCTCGATGCCCTACGAACCAAACCTCACACCACGCATTTCTGCCTGGAGGAAGCGATTGGCGAGGCCCGGAAGATCGGTGCAAGGCAGACCTATTTCATTCATATGGCTCACGCGCTGGACCATGACCAAACCAACCGGCATCTTCCCCTGACGATGCAGTTGGCCCATGATGGCTTGGTTTTAGGCTCTTAAGGTACCGGCCAACCGGCCCCACGGGTCTGCGTCTTGATTCGGCAGAGGTAGGCATCGGCCGTCATGTAGAGGACTGTTCCATCGTTTCCCCAGGCGCAGTTGGCGGTTCGCTGTCCCGTACTGATTCGGCCCAAGACGTCGCCTTGCGCGGTCACCACATAAACCCCACCCGGCCCGGTGGCGAAGAGATGACCCTCCTGATCGACCTTCAAGCCGTCCGGGGCACCGGGCAGAGTCCCCATCTTGTCTGAGAAGTCACAGAGCACCCGGCCCACCTCCAAGGTCCCGTCCCGCTTCACGGGATAGGCCATGATGATGGCTCTGGCATCAGACTGCGTCACATAGAGCGTCTTTTCATCGGGAGAGAAGGCAATGCCATTGGGACGAACCAGGTCTTTGGTCAACAGCGTGACAACCCCGGAGCGCGAGACCCGGTAGACGCCGCAAAAGTCCAGTTCCCGTTGCGGATCTTCGAACTTTTTGGGGAGGCCATAGGGCGGATCCGTAAAATAGATCGACCCATCTGATTTGACCACGGCGTCGTTGGGGCTGTTGAATCGCTTGCCCTGATAATGATCGGCGATGGTCACCTTGCCGCCGCCGACCGTCAGTCGCGAAAGCCGCCGGTCGCCATGTTCGCAAAAGATCAATTGACCGCTGAGGTCGAGAACAATGCCGTTGCTACCCGGCTCGCCTCCATAGTTGGCGACACCGGTATACCCCGCCGGCTTCATGAACAGCTCGATGCCTCCTGACTCCGACCACTTCATCACGGAGTTTCGGGGAATGTCCGAAAAAAGCAGATACTCTTCGTTTTCATCGCTTACCCAGACCGGTCCCTCCGACCACTCAAACCCAGAGGCCAGCACCTCGATTTGGGCGTCTCTGGCAATCAGCCGGTCTAAACGCGGGTCCAACCGCACGATCTCGCCCATCGTCGGGTACGGCGGGCCGTCCTGCGCCGTGAGTGGAGGGTTGGCCACACTGAAACAGGCCACCAGCAGCCATAGATGAGATACAGTAGAACGCGACAATTTCATAGAAAAGCCTCCTTTATAGGTAGAATCTTGACGGACCACATGGTATCGGGCCGATGCGAGGAGGACAAGCCTTTGGGACCGGCACGAAATAACTTGGACCCCAAATTGTCCAATATATTTATTGCCGATCCCTTTGTTCAAGCGGCGCTGGGACCGACACCCTACCCTCCAGGACCACCATCCTCTTGTTCTGTGTCATTCTCGGACGATTCTAGCCCGCAGTCCCAAGAGGGTCTCCTATCGGACCGCGGGTTTGAGGGTCTCTGAACGACGGCGTGCTCGCTTGCTTCAAAATTTAAGATTTTTAGGTTCAAAATTGGCCGACACCCACCATTAAGAGGTGAGGGCCCACATAGGGGTGAGAGGGTTTTCTAAAGTTGAGAGCGCATGACACTGATTGAGGCGACAGAAAAGGTAGACCAGAGATACGGGACGTTTGAGAGACACTTCCTCGAATGCCGGAAGGCCCTCTACGCGTTCATCTTTGCACTCACCTCTAATGCGGCCGACACCGAAGACATCTTCCAAGAGGCGAGCGTCATTATGTGGCGTAAGTTCGATCGGTTTAAGCCCGGCACCAACTTTCGAGCTTGGGCCAAACAGATCGCCCGCAATCTGATCATGGACCACCGCAAACGCAAGCGCCGACAAAAGGTCACCGGTCTGGACGACAGTACGGTGGAATTGCTCGCCTTTCGCCACGAGGCTATCCAAAACGAGATCGAAGACCGCTTGGACGCCCTCAAACGCTGCGTGGGAAAACTGAGCTTTCGTGACCGCAGCCTGGTGGACCAAGCGTACAAACGCGGTGAACCGGTCAAAAACATCGCGAAGGAGACAAATGTTTCGGTGCAACGGATCTACAGGCGATTGGGCACCATCCAAGGCACGCTCCTACGTTGCGTAAAGAGGACGCTATCTGAAAGAGGGCCTCAATCATGAGCGATGGACCCAAAACTGCCGAACTCGATACGCTGTTGATGCAACTCGTCAGCGGGGACATCTCGCAAGATGAGGTCAAGAGACTGCAGAATGCCATCGGGCAAGACTCGAAACACTTGGACTACTGTCGCGATTTCATGATGGTCTCATGTGGATTAGAGAGACTGCTCCATGAGCAAGATCAGCAGGCGTCGGTTTGGCTCAAGGAAACGCTGAAGGGCGAATTGGAAAAACCGGTCGCCGTTCGGGTTCGCATCCCTTGGAAACAGGCTGTGACTGCCCTGGCGGCCATGGTGCTCATGGGCCTCGCCGTGACCTATGTCACTGTCAATCGGGGGGGTCGCGCTAAGTCCCATCTGGGCGAGGTAATTAACGGCCTGTCCCTGAAGTGGGCCGACCCGACACTGTCGTCCAAGAAGGGCACGGGGCTCGGTACCGAGCAGAGATATCTGATTCAGGGGCTTGCCGAGATCAAGCTGGCAAGTGGCACGCATATCATCGTCCAGGGCCCCTGCCGTTTTTCTCTGGAGAATGACAACCAAATCTATCTGACGTCGGGAACCGTGACCGCCAAGGTCCCAGAGAAAGCCCGTGGCTTTGTCCTGCGGGCCCAGCAGGGTTCCGTCGTGGACTACGGGACGGAGTTTGGCGTCCTGGTCCGGGCGGACGGGACGCTGGAGACGCACGTCTTCTCCGGGACGGTCCAGGTAACAAGCGGCGTCGGTTCAGACGCGATAACCCTCGACGCAGGCTCATCGGTCGTCCTCACCAAAACAGGCGCGTCTCGGCTGGGCCAGACAGACAACCAGCGCTTCGCGCGCAGCCTACCCTCTGGGCAGACTCACGCCTGTCCGGGCTCACGTCTGGACCTGGCAGATGTCGTAGGCGGCGGCAATGGATATGGCACGGGCAGGCTAGGCCAGGGGATCGATCCGGCCAATGGCCGGCCGCTCGCCGGCATCCAGGGAAAACGCCGTCACACCCGTCGAGAGGGCTTTGTCCCGCTTGAAGACCACCGCTACATAGATGGCGTCTTCGTTCCAACGGGCGTAACGTCGCTGGGACGGTCACAGGTCGCGGTCAGTTCAACGGGCCTGATGTTTGATCGGGTGCCCGCGACCGACGGAAGCTATTATGACGGTATCTTTAACGGAGCACAGTTCGCCAGCCAAGGGCAGGCAAGGCCAGGGAAACTGAACGGTGAATTCTATGGCACCCCCGAACGCCCGGCACTGAGCCTGCATCCCAACGCCGGCATCACCTTCGATCTTCACGCCATCAACGGCGACAATCCGGGCGTGTTCGCCAAGTCATTCCGGGCCCTGTGCGGCATCTCTGAAACGGCAGGATCAACGCATCGCCAGACGACCGACTTCTGGGTCTTGGTCGATGGTGAGCTGCGCTACCACCATCAGTGCCTGCCCGGCGAGTTCAGTACAGGGCTCATCAACGTGCGACTCGATTCCTCTGCCCGGTTCTTGACCCTAATAACTACCTGTGCCAGCGATCCGACCGGGTCTTGGGGCTTCTTTGGGAATCCTACGCTCGAATTCTCGCCCACTGGCCGGTAATCAGTAATCAGTAATCAGTAAGCAGTAAGCAGTAAGCAGTGGTCAGTAATCAGTTAAGAAAACGACCGGGAAGTGCCGATAAAAAGAGTGCCTGGGCATGCAATCAGGCATTCCGAGTCCTCATGCACAAAGACAAGGAGGTTTTCACATGGGTACGACCCTTTTACTAGCGGTAATGATCGCTCCTTCCCACCAGGGCCAACTCATCGGCGCCCAAAACCACGTCGCCTTCGAGCAGCAGCGCCAGGCAGTGGAGCACTTTCACATCGTCGGCAATCCGGCGGGGCAGTCAAGGCTCGTGGGGAAGTACCCTGTCCAGGGTGGGGGCCGTCAAGCCTCACCCGGCATAGGCTGTGTCGGAAAACTCGATCTGGCTTCGAGCGGCCCTTTTCCCGCCTGGCCGCATCCGGTTGCATCGACGATAGGACAAACATCGCCTGCTTCGCCGTCTTTGCCAGACGAAAAAATTGCTCGCTCTCGGGCCGACGACGGAGTTTTCCGACAAAGCCTAGGGCAGGCGGGAATGATGTACGACCTTGCCGTTCATACCAGTTCCGTCGGCCGCGCCAGGACGCCCCATCCGGCCATGCGGATCCCCTCACCCGTCGCCCACTACCACCGTCCGACGCAGAGCCCTCGTCGACACGACGTCTGGACTGACCGAGAGAGAAGGCATCAACAAGAAACACGAGCCAAGGCCCCGACACCCGTTCAGCGGCCGCAGCCACCGCACACAGACCGACATCGGGGCCCCGATCAAAGCCCTTAAGCGTCCCCCGCAGTTCCTTCCACCACCGCTCGCCTACCCGCCACCATCCTAAGGGCGCTACCCCGGCCCAGGCCAGGGAGCGCGTTCGCAACTTGAAAGCGCTTGCCAAGGAGGCCAAACGACGAAATCTTTCTGACATCGCCGCTTGGCCGCACGCAGAGGCCGAGACGAAATGAACCGACGCTCAGCGTCGTCGACCCGCTCCGGGGGGCGGCGGTGGTGGTACCGGAACGAAGGAGACTTCGGTCAGCCACTTTTCGGCGAAGAGGCCGAGATCTCGGTAGTCCATCACACCTGCATTCGGATCGGCGATGTCCACCGCCGCATTCCACGCGGCATCCCCTAACTGGGTCGACCAGGCGTTCGCCAGTTGGGCATAGTCGGCAAAATCGACGTCACAGTCTCCGTCAAAGTCCCCCGCCAGTTCCGCCGTGCAGACCAGCTTGAACACCTCTCCCCCTAAATCGCAGATGTACAGGTTGCCCAGCGCGTCTTCCCCAAAGGAGGAAATGCTCCGGAGAGATCCGCCGATCCCGGTCAACTGGAAACTGCGGTTAGTGAAATCGGTCTTAACGCCATCCTGGTAGCGGAAGGACCATATTTGGTTTGACACAAAATCGGCGAAGAAATAGGTGCCGTGTAACCCCACGATCGGGCCCCGATACACATAGCCTCCCGTGATGGAAAAGCCGCCATCAGGTGCTCCACCGTGACCATACTCGTGAATGGGCACGACCAGGCTGGGATCACGACAGGGCAAGGCGTCGGCCGCTCGGTTGCACCGATTGCCTTCCATCACACGCCAGCCGTAATTCTCGCCTCCTAGGCTGGCGGCCGGTTGAAAGTGGACCTCCTCGATAGCGTTCTGGCCCACATCGGCAATGTAGAGATCGCCGGTCAGACGATCGAAGCAGCAACGCCACGGGTTTCGCAGCCCGAAGGCCCAAATCTCATCATCGCCGGCCAGGCCGACGAATGGATTGTCCGGCGGGATCCCGTAGTTTCGCCGGTCGTCAGCAGGAAAATCATCCACAGACACGTCGACCCGGAGCATTTTACCCAATCTCTGGTTGGTGATATCCTGGGCACGGTTCCCCGGATCGTTGGCGCTGCCGCCGTCACCCGTACTGATATAGAGATATCCATCGGGACCAAAATCGAGCCACCCGGCATTGTGGTTGCTGAAGGGTTGGTCATAGGTCATCACCAAGCGGTTACTGGAGGGATCCGCCACGTTGGCATCGGCGGCGGACACCCGGTACTGTCGGATTTCCGTGTCGCTGAAGGATCGCGTCAGGTTCACATAGAAGAGGCCGGATTCCGCATAGTTTGGGTCAAAGGCCATCCCCAGGAGACCCTGCTCATTGCCGGTGGCCAGGCCACTGACCGTGAGGAAGGGGGTCACATTCAGAGTGCCACTCCGCAGGTTGAGAATCCTGATGCGTCCTACGTGTTGCTCCACAATGAAGAGACGCTCGGTATCGCCCCTGGGGCTGGTGGCATAGACCGGTCGGCTCAGCCCTGATGCCACGCGGAGCGCGCCGATGGAAGCGGCACAGGGGACCGCCACGATGGACAGTGACCACAGCATCCCGGCAATGCCTATCAAACGGATGTGCCCATGTGCGGCAGGGGAAAAAGTCATGCGCGATCCTCCTCGAAAATCAACTCAGTTGAGGGGCCATCATTTCGCCGGCAGCCCGATCATTCCAACAATCAACAACCTTGTCAAGCCCCGGCTCCGGGCCTGCCGTTTATCTGGAACAGGGCCTAGACTTTGTAGCGGTGGCTCACTGGCTTAGCTAACGGTACATTCTAGCACTCACCCATGGACAAAACAACGCTAAAACTCGGTGCCAGCCTGGCCCATAGCTTGGCAATCAACCGTATTGATCAACTCGGGCCCATGGTTTATAAAAGGGCATGCCTGCCCTACACACTTTTGCACCCAACACGGGTCGCGCCTGGCGCCTGCTGCTGGCTCTCTGCCTTGTGACTCACCCAGTCGAGGTCACGACGGCCGACTCGTGGGCTCAGTGGCGCGGTCCCACGGGGACCGGCGTCGGCCACACGGCAGATCCGCCCCTCCACTGGGACGAGACGAGAAACATTCGTTGGAAGACCGCCATACCCGGCCTGGGCCACTCGACGCCCGTTCTCTGGGGTGATCGCCTCTTTCTGACGACGGCCCTCGCCCATGGAGAAAAGCTGCCGGTCCATCACGAGCATGCCGACGGCGCCCATGACAACTTGGAACCGGAGCAATCCGTCAAATTCATCGCGCTGGCCGTCAACCGGCAGGATGGGGAAATCCTCTGGCAACGCACCCTCCGCGATGAGCAACCTCATGAAGGGTCGCACCATACCGGCAGTTGGGCCTCCCATTCGCCCGTCGCCGATGAGGAGCATCTCTTTGTCTCGTTCGGGTCACGGGGTCTTTACTGCCTGGACCACCAGGGGCGGCCGGTCTGGGACCGAGACCTCGGCGACATGCAGACCCGACACGGACATGGAGAGGGAAGCTCCCCCGCCCTCTATGGAGACCGCTTGATCGTGAACTGGGACCATCAGGGACAATCCTTTGTGACGGCATTGGATAAGCAGACCGGTCGCACTCTGTGGCGACAGGAGCGGGACGAAATCACCTCCTGGTCCACGCCGCTGATCGTCGAGCACCGGGGGAAGGCCCAGGTCATCATCGCCGCGACCGGGGCGGTGCGCAGCTACGACCTGGCCACGGGAGAGCCCATCTGGTCCTGTCGCGGACTGTCACGCAATGTCTGCGCCTCACCCGTGGCTGCGGACGGCCGTGTCTATGTGACAAATAACTACGATTGGCCCGCCATGATGGCGATTCGCCTGGATAGGGCCCGAGGTGACATCACCGACAGTGACGCGGTCATCTGGAGCATAGGAAAATACACGCCCTATGTCCCCTCGCCGCTACTCTATGGCGATAGGCTTTACTTCATTCGACAGATGCATCCCTACCTCTCCTGTGTGGACGCCAAGACGGGCAGGTTCATCTGGGAAGCGCAACGCTTGCCCGACGTCCGCATGGTCTTCGCCTCGCCGGTCGGGGCGGCCGGGCGTCTCTACGTGACCGGTCGAAACGGCATTACGCTAGTCATCAGGCATGACGACCCCTTCGAGATCCTAGCGACCAATTCCTTGTCGGATTCTTTCTCAGCTTCCCCGATCCTCGCAGGCCAAGCACTCTACCTCCGCGGCGAACGGTTCCTTTATTGTATCACCCAACACAATGAGAATTTTAGTCACACCCTCCCCATCACAGAAGGTAAGTTTAGGAAAGATAAGTAAGAATTGTAGAGCTGATCCCGAAGGCGGTCACAGACTCGGCGATACTCGAACCTCGAATCGACGCCTCTCGAATCCACCAGACTTTTCGCCTGCTCCTCAGGTTTTTTGAGTTCGCTCCTTGCACGATTTGTGTGTAGTTGCTAACTTAATCTCTTTCAAAATGACTGGACGCCCCAAAAGATCAACAATGGGACGGCCCTACAAATGGGGTACCATAGGGGTTATACGGATAAGCATGGCAGCCAAGAAGCAAGAGTACACTGACGACAAGATCAAGACCCTCTCCTCGCTGGAACATATCCGTCTGCGGACCGGCATGTATATTGGCCGGGTCGGCAGTGGCGCGCACTATGACGATGGCGTCTACATCCTCCTAAAAGAGGTCATCGACAATTCGGTCGACGAGTTCATCATGGGTCACGGCAAGAAGATCGACATCGCCATCAAGAACAACGAAGTGGCGGTCCGTGACTATGGACGAGGCATTCCCCTGGGAAAGGTCATCGACTGCGTCTCCAAAATCAATACCGGGGCAAAATACAACGACGATGTCTTTCAATTCAGCGTTGGGCTCAATGGTGTGGGCACCAAGGCCGTCAATGCCCTCTCCTCTCGGTTCCGGGTCTCCAGCAAACGCGAGGGCAAGTTTTCCCAGGCAGAGTTCAAACAGGGAAAACTCGTCAAGAAATCAAAGGGCAAAACCGATGAGGCAGACGGCACCTTCATCAGTTTTGTGCCCGATCCAAGCATTTTCAAAAAGTACAGCTTTAACGAAGAACACCTCGATCGCCGCCTGCGTTTCTACGCCTACCTGAATGCGGGCCTCCGCATCAATTACAATGGAAAGCGTTTTCATTCCGACGGCGGCATCCTCGATCTCATCGAGGACGAGACTTCCTTCGAAAAGCTCTACGAACCGCTGCACTTTCGCGACAAGACCCTGGAGATCGCCTTCACGCACACCAATCGCTTCAGTGAAGAGTACTATTCCTTCGTGAACGGACAGTACACCAACAACGGCGGCACCCACCTGAGTGCGTTTCGCGAAGGCATCCTGCGGGGCGTCAACGATTTCGCCAAGAAGAAGTTTTCCGGCGACGATGTGCGGGAGGGGCTATTGGGCGCCATCTCCATTCGGCTCAAAGATCCCGTCTTCGAGAGTCAGACGAAGAACAAACTGGGCAATACCGACATCCGCTCCGACCTGGTCGCCCGGGTGCAGGAGGCCGTCAACAAGCTGCTGCACAGCAACAAATCTCAGGCCGACAAACTCGTCAACAAGATCCTCGAGACGCAGAAGTTCCGCAAGGAGTTGAATGCCGTCAAAAAATTGGCTCGCGAACGCTCCAAAGCCATATCCATTCGCGTCCCACAACTGCGTGACTGCAAGAAGCACTACCTTCGAGCCAAGAAGAAGAATGAAAACAGCATGATCTTCATCACAGAAGGCCAATCCGCCGCCGGCTCCCTGGTGAGTTGCCGCGACGTGAACACCCAGGCGATTTACACCCTCAAGGGCAAACCGCTCAACGTGTGCGACCTGAAGAAAGACGCCCTCTACAAGAACGAGGAAATCTTCAATCTCATGAAGAGTCTCGACGTGGAGGAGAGCATCGACAACCTCCGCTACAACCACGTCGTGCTTGCCACCGACGCCGACGTCGACGGCCTACACATCCGCAATCTGATGATTACATTTTTTCTCCGCTTTTTCCAGGAGCTGGTGGAGCGGGGCCATCTGAAGATCCTCGAGACGCCCCTCTTCCGCGTGCGCAACAAGAAAGAGACACTCTACTGTTATTCGGCTCAGGAACGGGACATCGCCGTGAAGAAACTGGGTCGCGGGCATGAGATCACGCGTTTCAAGGGCCTGGGTGAGATCTCACCTTCGGAGTTCAAGGCCTTCATCGGACAGTCCATGCGACTCACACCGGTCACGATCGCCGGAGAGCACTCCATCGGCGAGGTCCTCGGCTTCTATATGGGCAAGAACACGCAGCAGCGGCGCAATTACATCATGGACAACCTGGTCATTGAGGAAGAAGTCATGGCATGAGTCCCAAACAACAGACCTTCGATTTTGCTGCCGAGTCAGATACCTCTCCCGCAAAGGGCGAGAAGGCCCAGCAGGGCTCGCGTATAATGGGGATGATCGAAGGCGTCCTGATGAAAGAAGTCGCTCCCGACGACGCAGAACTCTCTGTTGCTCCCGATCGGCAGGGCGGCGGCAATGGCGATGGGAAGGAGCCCCCCGACCACCACGACCACCTTCCCGTGTACGAGCGGCACGGGCCTCTGACCGATCTCATCGATTACAACTTTCTGCGATACGCCTCCTACGTCATCTGCGAAAGGGCGATTCCCAACCTCGCCGACGGCCTAAAGCCGGTCCAGCGTCGCATCATGCACGCGCTCAAGGAGAAAGACGACGGTCGCTTCATCAAGGTCGCCAACATCGTCGGCCATACCATGCAGTACCATCCCCACGGTGACGCCTCGATTGGCGACGCCCTGGTGACCCTGACCAACAAAGCCTATCTCATCGAAGGCCAGGGCAACTTCGGCAATATCTTCACCGGCGACCGGGCCGCCGCCGCCCGCTACATCGAGTGTCGCCTCACCGACCTAGCGCGGGAAGAGCTGTTCAACAAGGACCTCACGGAATTCATCCCCAGCTATGACGGACGCAACAGGGAACCGGTCACCCTCCCCTCGAAACTACCGCTCTTGCTCATGCTCGGGGCCGAAGGCATCGCCGTCGGTCTCTCGACCAGCATCCTACCGCACAACTTCATCGAGCTGCTAGAGGCCCAGATCGAACTGATCCAGGAGAAAAAGAAGTCCCCCATCGACATCGATGTGCTGCCCGACTTTGCCACGGGCGGCATCATGGACGTCAGCGAATACGCAAAAGGGGTTGGCAAGATCAAGGTCCGCGCCCGCATCGAGAAAAAGGGCGCCAACACCTTGCTGATCAAGGCACTGCCGTGCGGGCAAACGACTGAATCGATTATTACCTCCATCGAAGATGCCGTCAAAAGGAAAAAAGTCCCGGTCCGCTCCATCGACGACTTCACCGCCGAATGCGTAGAGATCAATCTGACTCTATCTCAAGGCGCCACACAGGACAAGGCCATCCACGCCCTCTACGCCTTCACAAAATGCGAGACCTCCCTATCGAGTCGCATCATCGTCATCCACAAGCAACGACCGGTCGAAATGAACACCGAGGAGGTCTTGCGTGCGAACACCGCTCAGTTGCTCGATCTTTTGAAACGCGAGTTGGAACTCAAACGCCACACCCTGCTCGAAGCCGTGCATGCGAAGACCTTGATCCAGATCTTCATTGAGAATCGCCTCTACAAGTGCATCGAAAAATGCAAGACGTATCAGGCCGTCACCCAAGCCGTCTTCAAGAGCCTGGAGCGCTACCGTCCCAAACTCACCCGTGACGTGACTCAAGAGGATATCGAGATGCTACTGGCTGTCCGCATCAAGCGTATCTCGCAGTTTGACATCAACAAAAACCGCAAAGACATCGAGGACAACCTCCAAGAGTTGGTGGAGGTCGAGCAGAATCTTGGGGGATTAAAAAGCTACGCCATCCGCTACCTAAAGGCCCTCATCAAGAAATACAAGAAGATCTATCCTCGGCGCACCCAAATCAAGACCTTCGAGGCCCTGGATGTCCGAAAGCTCACCTCCAACGAACTCACCATCAATCTGGATCCCGACAAGGGCTTCCTGGGACACGGGGTCAAAGGCGAAGAACTCGTCAAGTGCTCCTCGCTCGACAAGCTGCTCATCGTCACAAAAGATGGCGCCCTCATCGTCATGCCCCCGCCGGAAACCTATTACGTCGACGATAATCTGGTCTGGTGTGGCCTCTACCAACGTGATCGGGTCTTCACCGCCGTCTACACCGAATGGGGTGTCACCTACATAAAACGCTTCAAGGTAGGCGGCACCATCATGAATCGGGACTATGCCTTTATTCCCGAGAAGGCCAAACTGATCTTCTGCAGTCACGGCACGCCCGAGGCCCTCTACGTCAAATACAAACCCGCCAAAGGACTCCGCATCCTCCAACAGCAGTTCACCCCCGAACAGGTCCTCATCAAAGGGGTCAAGGCCAAGGGAAAACAGATGGCCTCCAAGAGTATCGCCCGCATCGAATCCACCCAGGGACGTTGGTGGGACAAGAGCATTCGGTCGCCCAAGGGGATTTTGGAGTAGAATCAACGCGGAGACGCCGAGGACGCCGAGGAAATCGGGTCGGCGTTGAAGGGTGGAACTCCGATCTTGGCTTGGCAGAAATCTGACAATGAGACCTAGAATCTTTGAATCCTGTCTTCCTATTCTCTGGGCACTTGGCCTGGCTGGAATCTCCTCTATGGGTGGTTGTGAAGTCGATTCTCAAGATGCCTACCAACCCAATCTAGAGTTGGGTAAAAGTAGATTCCAAAGCTACTGCGCTGCCTGCCATAAGCTGGATGGAACGGGACAGGAAAATGGACCTCCTCCGCTGGCAGGTTCGAATTGGGTCGCGGGCCCCGAAACGCGCATCATAAAGATTGTATTGCACGGCCTACGAGGATCCATTGAGGTCAAAGGCAAGACCTACAACTTGGAGATGCTCAGCTTTGGGCCCGTCTTGAGCGACGAAGAAATCGCTGCCACGCTGTCCTACGTTCGATCTCATCTCGGCAACACGAGTCCACCCATCTCTCCAGACACCGTAAAGCAGGTCCGACAAGCCATACAAGACCACAGCGGTTACTGGACGGTGGAGGAGCTTCTCAAGAGTCCTTAAGGAGACGACGAGCACCTCTCTGATGACAGGGCCGATGAATCTACAAGAAACGGACTTATTCCTTACGCCCCAAGCCAAATTCATTGCCCATCTTCACCACTTTGCCATCAAGAAAATGCACTTCAATAAACTTTGAGCTACTCACCGGCTTGCCACTCTCATCTCTCAAGGTGGCGACGAGTTTTTTGGTTTTGACATCGAAGACATCCGGTGTGTGGCTCCACGCATACTTTCCGTCCAGACTAAAACAGACCCAACCGTGTCCGCCTTGAGACAAATCGACGTGTCCCTTGGCCTTGGGAGGCATCTGTGTCGCATCGAAGATAAACAACTTCTTGCCCTGCTGATCACTGATCCACAACTCCGTTTCATCGGGCGTGAGCCCCGCGCCGTGCGTACGATGTTCGATGGGCTCATCACCCGCAAAAACACGATGGAGCACCTTTTCCCCCTTGAGGTCGACGACATCAAAACCAACGTGATTCCCTAGGCAGACATAAGCGATCGTGTTCTTGCTATTGATGGTGTAGGGAAAGACACCCCGCTCACCGACATCCTTGATTTGATAAACGACTGTATCGCTGCTCGTATCAAAGACTGTGAGCATCGTGTCTGTTCCGAGATAGGCGAAACGTCCGTCGAGACTAACGATGCTATTGTGAGCTTTTGGACCCACGGTGATTCGTTTCAGAAGCTTGCCATCCTTTGCATCGACCACCAGGAGACCGGCATCCTCTCCTACATACCAGAAACCGGTGGGCGCATAGATTTTTTTTCCATCCGGCGTAATCGATGACCGGTCACAGCCCGCCTTGTACTCCTGCTCCCAAACCACGGTATCCTTTTCGATATCGAAACAACCCAGTCGACGATTGGTCGTCGAATAATACACGCAGTGGTTGGTCGCATTGCCTGTAAATCCACGGAGCCCCTCTGCAAAGATGGGGATATCAATTCTGCGGACAAATTCATGTCCGTTATCAATGTCAAAAATCAGGATACCGGCCTGGGAGCGTCCCTGAGATTGGGCACCGTCGGGGGAGCTGATATAGAGGTAGCGCCTGACGCTGGGCGCGCCAAAGACCGGAGATAACGCGAACAGCACAATGATGGAGAGTATCGTTAGTTTTTTCATGGGTGTTATCCTATGCGTTTTTGCAAGACCCTGTCAAGAACTACTCCACGGTGGCAAGACGATGACCTAGGAGCCCCGCATCATTCTAAATCAGTTTTGTCTCACCCGGCACCGCGATGGGCCGCACCGGCAAATCGCCGAATTCGTAGCTGGCTGGGCTTAGATCCAGCTTGGAGGCCTTCAGGGCCCAGTCCCACTTCAGGGCCCGTCCGGTATAGGCGCTCATGCGACCCATGATCGCGGTCAGGGAGCTTTCGGCGATGCGTTTTCCGTGGTTCAGAGGGCGACCGTCACGGATGCTGGCGATCATGTCGGCGTGTTCCGCAACCTGGGGATTGTGATTGGGACCCTCGTATTGGAAGGGACGGGCGCCCTGGATAGTTGCTGTACTGCCACCGAGGTGGGCCGACCCTTGCGTTCCAACCACCCGATCTGAAATCCGGTTCGTACAAGAATCGATCTGCCGACACATGGCCGAGATACGCACATCCCCCGGATACTCATACTCGATAGTGAAATGGTCATAGATGTTGCCGTAGTCCGTCCCCTTCCTGACCTCTCGACCGCCGACGCCTATGCAACTCACCGGGTGGCTGCCCATGGCCCAGTTCATGAAGTCCAGACTGTGGACGAATTGCTCGACAATGTGATCACCGCTGAGCCAGTTGAACCAGTACCAGCAGCGACACTGCCATTCCATGTCAGACCACTCCGGATGGCGTTCCCGTCGGTGCTTGCCCAGCCAGGGCGTATTGTGAATGAGAAAATAGGTTTGTCCGCCAACGACCGCGCCGATATCGCCCCGATGAATTCGTCTGATGGTCTCCAGGTGGGGATTGCTGTGTCGCCGCTGTGTACCCGCTACGATGGCCAGATTCTTCTCTCGGGCCAGCGAGGAGGTGGCGATCACCGATCGCACGCCCACCGGGTCCACCGCCACCGGCTTTTCGACGAAACTGTGTTTGCCGGCTTGCACTGCTGCCTCCAGGTGTATGGGTCGAAAATGGGGAGGTGTTGCCATCAAGACGACGTCAACGCCGCAGGCTATCACCTTTTGGTAGGCGTCGAATCCTACGAAACAACGTTCGCGGTCGAGATTGCTCTTGTTCCCCATTTTTGCCATCGGGCTATCGGGCCGCGGCTGGGAGAGCTGCCGGAAGGCCGTATCCAGCGGCTCGGGAAACAGATCGCCCAATGCATATAGCTCGACCCCCGGTGCCGCATCCAAGATGTTGGTGGCCGCTCCCGTGCCGCGACCGCCACAGCCGATGAGGCCGACACGAAGGGTACCGGAACCGGCGGCATGGGCTCGGGTCCCGATCAGTCCCATGGCCCCCACCGATAGGGCCGCCGAGGTCTTCACAAAATCGCGCCGCGAGCATTGATTCTGAGTGTTTTCCATCCTAGTCGCCTTTCATGTGCAGGGTTCATGAGGGAGTTGATTACCTCTAGGGTACGTTCGTGGGGAACAGCATACCACTTTTCAGTAATCAGTGATCGGTGACCAGTAAACAGTGGTCAGTAATCGGTTTGAGTAGTCAGTGGTCGGCTGTCGGTTTGGAATTAGATCACTGCCTACCGAGTCGAGCTAAGAATCGTTGTCGTTGTCGTGATCGAAACAACAAATTGGTTCGGTGGGGTTATTGATTACACAACGAGGATCGCTTCGCTGACCATGACACCGAAGGTCGCGAGGCAGACTGACACCTAGTCACGAGCATGGTTCTGAACCAGGCGCCTACGCGGTTCGCAGGAATCTATGTCGCCCATTTCATGTGCAGCTTGCGTTGATTCATGGCGCAATCCCGCAGATAGAGATTGATCAGGGTCTGATAGGGGATTCCAGTCTTCTCGGATAGGGACTTGAAATAACCAACCGTGTCTTCATCCAAACGCATCGTAACAGGCTGCTTCAGGTATTTAGGGATCAGCAAGAAATAAGTTGGACAATTTGGGGTCCAAGTGTGCCCGACATTTGGTCGCGCCCGATTGAGCGAAACCACAGGCGTAGCCGTCCTACGTCGCGGATTTTGCAATTGAGAAGCGATCAAAGATGGGGTGCAATTGGGCATTCAAAAGTCCAAGTTATTTCTTGCCGTTCCCTTAGTGTAGAGATTCTTCCGTCCCTTCATCTTGGCAAAGTCGTAGTGCTCTCTCATGATCGTCGTCTCCAATAGTCTCCCCCTACTTCACCACAAACACCGGCTCGCCGAGCACGTCGAGATTGGGCGTGATTCCGAGGCCCGGGGCGGCGGACGCTTTCATCTGGCCGTTGTCGCGGTGAGGCGCACCCTCGGCGATGCTCACGGTGACATAGGAGTTGAAGTCGGTGGCCGTGAAGACAAATTCCTTCGGCATGCTTTGGGCCAGGTGGGCGATGGCCGCGGTGACGATGTCACCGCCCCAGGCGTCTTCGATGGTCATCACGATGCCGAGGTCGAGACAGATGTCGCGGATCAACTTGGCCCGGGTGAGGCCGCCGAACTTGCCGATCTTCACGTTGATCACGTCCATCGCCCGGTCGGCATGGGCGCGGAGAAGTTCCTGCACATCGTAGATGGATTCGTCGAGTATGAAAGGATGATCGGTGTGCCGGCGGATGCTCAGGCACTCTTCGTAGCTCAGACAGGGTTGCTCGATGTAGACGTCGAGATCGCGGACGGCGCGGACCACGCGCAGGGCGTCATGCATCAGCCAGCCGGTGTTGGCGTCTGCCACCAGAATGTCACCCGACTCCATTAATTCGGAGGCCGCGTGGATACGTTCGATGTCTTCGTCCGGGCGCCCGCCGACTTTGAGCTGGAATTTCCGGTAGCCCTCCGCCCGGTAGCCGGCGATCTTCTCGGCCATCTGCTCGGCAGACTGCTGGGAGATCGCGCGGTAGAGGTCGATGGGCTCGTCGTAGCGGCCGCCCAGCAGCGTACACACCGGCTTACCCGCGGCCTTGCCGAGGATGTCCCAGCAGGCCATGTCCAGGGCGCTCTTGCAGTAGGGGTGTCCTTTTAGGGAGCGATCCATCGCCCGATTGACCGGGCCGAGCTGAGTCGGGTCGAGACCGATCAAGTCCGAGGCCATGTGTTGGATTCCGGTGCGGGCGCCGGGACCGTAGCTTGGCAAGTATACCGAGCCCAGGGGACAGACCTCACCATGGCCGGTGATCCCTTCGTCGGTATCGATGGCGACGACGGTGCTGTCGAAGACGCTGACACTCTTGCCCCCCGACCAGTTGTAGCTACCCTCGTGCAGGGGAAGATCGACCTGATATGCTGAGATCCGGGTTATTTTCATGGTTGCCCTATCACCTGTTTCTTCGGTTGGTCCTGCGGCCGGACAACTCGGGTGTCTTGCCTGCCAAGCCGCTCATGGCCTGAAGCTCCTCATCCCAGAGTGCCGCCAAAGTCTCAACTCTCTCCGGCAACGCGGCCGCCAGGTTTTCTGATTCGGCGCGGTCCCTGCGAAGATTGTACAACTCCCAGGGATCGCCTTTTGCCGCGACGAGTTTCCAATCACCGACACGAATCGCCCGATTTCCTTCGTGGAGCCACCAGAGGTGCCCACGTTCAATAGCCACGTCGCGCTGAAGCGCCGCCACGAAACTCCGGCCCGGGGCGGGCGGGATCGCCTCGTCCTGCCAGGTCCGCGGCTTCTCGATACCGACAATCTCCAAGATCGTGGGCACGATGTCAATCACATGCACCGGGGTGTTTCGCAGTTGGCCGCGAGCCTGTATGCCCGCGGGCCAGTGGACCAGCAACGGCGTGCTGATGCCCCCTTCATGGACCCAAGTCTTGTGCCGGCGAAAGGGGGTGTTCGACGCGCTGGAGAATCCCGGTCCCAGGCAGAGGTAGGTCGAGGCGCTGCCCGGCTCCGCTTCCGGATCGTGCCCTCCGTGGCGCACCATGATTTCGGCGCTGGCGCCATTGTCCGAGGCAAAGAAGATCACTGTGTTTTCGAAGACGCCCATGGCCTTGAGCTGATCCATCAGTCGACCCACCTCGCGGTCGACCCGATCGACCATGGCGGCGTGAATGGCCATCTTGGTGGCTTGGAACTGCCGCTGCTGATCGGTCAAATCCACCCAGGGCAGCGGACGGTTGATCTCGCCCGGCCCCAGCTTTGCCATGGCGTCGGGGAATGGATAGGGAGGACCCACATCGGGTTCCAGCTTCGACAGCGTCGTGTCGAGGATTCCCAATGCCTGCTGCCGGGCGAATCGTCTCTGCCGCATGAGGTCCCAGCCGTCGAGGTACTTGTCTCGGTAACGGGCGATATCTTGGGGTAATGCATGCAGCGGAAAATGAGGTGCGATAAAGGCCACATAGTGAAAGAAGGGCCGACTGGCGTACTTTTCCTGGTGTTCCCGCAGGCAGTCGATTGCATGATCGACCGTGGCGATGGTGGCGTAGTATTCCGATTCATCTTCAGCATCTTCAGACAGTGCAACCGGTTCATCGTCGATCCTATTGCCCTTGGCACTGAAGAAGGTACCTTGGTTTCTCATATCCAAGGAACGATCGAAGCCGCCGCTGAGCACCTTGCCATCGATATGCCACTTGCCGCTGTGGTAGTTGCGATAGCCAGAGGGTTTCAGGTAGTCGGGCAGTAGCCGCGCCCACTGCTGCCGTACCCCACGACCGCCACCGCCGAGTCCCGGCAGCGCATCACGATGCACCTGCTGCGGGTAGTAGCCGGTCAGCAGTGCCGCACGCGTAGGCCAGCATCGACCGGTGTTATAGCATTGCGTGAAGCGCAAGCCGCCAGTCGCCAACGCATCTAGATTGGGGGTATGAATCTCGCCGCCGTAGCAACCGAGGTCGGAGTACCCCATGTCATCCACCAGAATAAAAACGATGTTGGGCGGAGCACTCGGTTTGTCTTCGGCTAGGACAGTGGTTGCCAAAGTAAGGGCTGCTCCCAGAATCACAAGCTGCGAAAACCGAGTGCAACAGACAGTCGAAATCTTCTTGTTGATCATGGCGCTCTCTCCTAACGGGCTTCTACCTGGAGTGGACCAGGTGACTTCTAGCGCGTCATCCTGGAACATGTATTTTATACACGCAAGACCATGAACAGAACCAGGGTATTCCCCCCTGTTTTGCAATGCCTATTCATATCACTTCTTGTCGTTTAGATATTCGGGATTGTTTCGGGGCATGTCTGCCCCCACTTCTATTCGCCATGCCACCAAATCGGCATGCAACTTTCGTGTGATTTCGGGAAGTGCCTCGGCCAGATCCTTGGCTTCTCCGGGGTCCTCCCCGAGATCGAACAATTCTCGTTTTCCCGTTTCGAAGTGCTCGATCAGCTTCCACTTTCCTTGGCGAATCACGCCGCTGGGAGAACTAGACGGGTGCCTGTTGTAATGGGGGTAGTGCCAATAGAGCGACTCTCGGTCCACCATGCCCCTGCCGGTGAGCAGAGGGACCAGGCTGACACCGTCCAAGTGCTGGTGGGGCCGGGCAGGTAAGCCGAGTGCTTCCAGGATCGTGGGATAAAAATCGGTGCTGATCACGGGAGCATCCGTCACCGAACCCGTAAGGATCTTGCCCGGCCACTTGACGATCAAGGGCACGCGCAGCCCACCTTCATAGTTGGAGCCCTTGTTGGCCCGAAGGGGGGCGTTGTTCGTGGCTGAGGCGAATCCACCGTTGTCGCTGGTAAACACCACCAGGGTCCTCTCGCTCAATCCAAGTTGCTGAAGTGTCCCCATGATCCGGCCAACACTTTCATCTACGCTTTCCACCATGGCCGCATAGCGGGGTTTACCCTGACGCTTGGCCTCCGGTACTCTCTCATAGCGGGCGGCCATCTCTCTCTTGCCCTGCAAGGGGGCGTGGACGGCGTAATAGGGAAAATAGAGGAAGAAGGGACGCACTTTGTTTTCGCGAATCAGTTTGATCGCCTCATCGGTCAACCGGTCGGTGAGATATTCGCCCTCCTTTCCATCGGGTAGGGTTCGTTTGACGACCTTCGACCCTGTCGTAGGAATCGTCCATTTGCCCGTATAGGGATACCAGTAGCCGCCGGGTGCCCCGTGTTCGCTGCCCGCCACATTTCGATCGAAGCCATGCTGCTCCGGTAAGGAAAAGGGCGGCCCACCCAGGTGCCACTTGCCTACGTGTAGCGTCGCATAGCCAGCCTCGCGCAAGGCCTCCGCCAGGGTAATTTCCTCCAGTGGCAGCGATCGCAAGAAGCGAGCCTCGCGGAGCCGGTGTCCCTGCGGCTGCCACCGTCCGGCAGGCAACCACTGCGTCAGCATGAGACGCGCCGGGTACTTGCCGGTCATAATCGCGGCACGTGTCGGCGAGCAGACGTTGCAGGCCGCATAGGCATCTGTGAAGCGCATGCCTTCCTCGGCAAGTCTGTCAATGTTCGGTGTGTGATAGTACTTACTGCCCTGGCAGCCCAGATCCATCCAACCGAGATCGTCGACGAGAAAGAAGACCACGTTTAGCTTGGCTTGGGCCCATGCCGACGCAGGCCAAAGGGCCAACAGGCCGAGAACCAGTCGTACGTATCTTATCATGGCTTACCTTCCGTAAGTGATGGAGCCATTCTCCTTGTGTGTCCAAGTATACGCAGCCGGATCGAAGGAAAAGGAACCTTTTTTCGCGGCCGGCTCGGCCCAGGAATCTGGTAACGCCGCGGCCAGCTCCGCCTTGATCCGTTTATGCTTGGGATCATTGGCGAGGTTATCCCATTCGTAGGGATCCATCTGATGATCGTACAGCTCCTCGCCCCCATCCCGATAGCGTATGTAGCGGTAGCGTCGAGATCGCACCGCCGCGTTGCCGCGTTTGAATTGGGTGATGGAGGGACGTTCCCAGAGCGCGGTGGGATTCTTCAACAACGGGACTAGACTGACGCCGTCGTGCTTCGCGATGGACGCGAGGCCACACAGCTCGATCAAGGTTGGATACAGGTCGATCAGATTGACCGGGGCGGCGCAGCGCCCGGGCGGGTATCCGGGCACCCGGATGATTAGGGGTACGCGGGTCGCTTCTTCCCAGAGCGTGGTCTTGTGCCAGTGGTTTTTCTCGCCTAGATGCCAACCGTGATCCGACCAGAGCACGATCACGGTATTCCCCGCATATGGGCCGGCGTCCAAGGCATCGAGCACCCGTCCGATCTGCGCGTCGGCGAAAGTGATGCTCGCGAGGTAGGCCCGCACCGCGTGTCTGTATTTGTCCGCTTTCAAAATCGTCTGGAAATCACTGCGCCGCGCTTGGGCGAATTCTCGTCCCTCCGGCGGCACATCTTCCAGGTCGTTCTCCTTCACCTTCGGCAGCAGGACGTCCTCGAGTTTGTACCGGTCGAAATACTGCCGGGGCACATACCAAGGCAGGTGCGGACGGAAAATCCCACAGGCGAGAAAGAAAGGTCCTGGTAGATGCTGTTTCAGGGCATCCACCGCATAGTCCACACTTTTACTATCGTCGTAGTCGGCCTCGGGAATACCGAGCGACCCCCAATCGTTCTCATGGCCCAACCCTGCCACGCCGCCGAACGGAAAGCCCTCCGGGGTGGGCCCTGAGGTCGACCACGGGTAGTTCAGTTTCACACCACGAAACCAGGGATCGTTGCGAAAGGTCAGACGCAAGAAATCATCCCACTGGTTCGGTGGATGATTACCGGCGGTGTGGTGGAAGATCTTACCCGCACCCGTCACACGATACCCGTGCTTGCGAAAATGGGCCGGAAGCGTGACCACCTCCGGCAGATTGGGTAGCCACCAATGGCCATTGTCGTAGAGACCCGTGGTAGAGGGTCGCAGCCCCGTCATGATCGCAGCCCGGGACGGGGCGCACTTCGGCGACGGGCAATGGGCGTTCGTAAAGAGCATGCCACGGCTAGCCAGTCGGTCGATGTTCGGCGTGTAGACGGTTCCCTCATAGCCGCCGAGGCAATTGACCCAATCCTTCATGTCGTCGACGGCGAGGAAGAGTACATTGGGTGGCTCTCCTTGAGCGACAGCACCGGCAGACGAAGCAAACGACAGGATCCAGACCTGCATCCAGATGCGGTGGTTGGAACTTGTCATGGCAGCGTCTCTCCGGGAAGGGCTGCCTGCCAGCCGTGGTGTAGGGTCATGGCAAGTTGCTGAAGTACCTCCGACTGCCCTGCCAGGGATGCGATGTTGCGCATCTCCTGCGGATCGGCCCGGTGGTCGTAGAGTTCTCTCGCCTCAACCCTGCCGCTTTTCCACTCGCGCCATTCGACATAACTGTCCCGATCGCTCACCTCGATGGCTTCCATCGATCCGCGTTTGAGTCCTCTGCCAGTCAAGTTTTCGGGGGCAGAATAGCGCAGCTGCGGATCACGGACGTAGTCATACACGGCTTCCTCCGACCACGACGGCATATCTTTAGAGGGCGCGCCGCTGCCGTGGTAGATTTTCCCGATGGACCGGGTGTGGTAACCGTTTTCTCGGAATAATTGCGGCAAGGTGATCAGGTCTGGAAGCGTTGCCCTAAAGTGAGTCTTCAGGTCCCACACCCTAATTGTGTCGGGACGGCGCCCGGTCATCAAAGAGAGTCTGGAGGGACTACACACGGCCTGTTGGCAATAAGCCCTGGCGAAGAGCGTTCCCCGCGCGGCCAGGCTGTCAATATTCGGTGTCACCGCGATGGGATCGCCATAGCAGCCTAGGGTCGGACGCAAATCGTCCACAGCGATGAAGAGCACATTGTGCCGCCCGGCCTGGGCATTTCCTGAGAGTTCGGCCGTGGGCGCGGACTCGAAAAAATAGTCCGGGTAATTCAACTCCAATTTGCCCTTCTGCGGTACCCCATCCACAAAGGAGGCGTCGATCTCCGCCTTTAGCCTCTTCAGCTTATACGGATCAAGCAGCGGATCGGCCGTCTCGCGGCGCCACCTGGCTAGTTCCCGCTGTAACTTCTGCAGAATGACCTGATGGTCGTCCTCTTGGGCGAGGTCTCGAAATTCGTGGGGGTCCCGCCTTAGGTCGTACAATTCGAACTCCGGCGGACGGCGCATCCGTTCGTACGCCGCCCGTACACCCTCCGCCGCCTGAGATATGCTGTCCATCAGATCGGGGAAAAAACGTTTCATCGTATATGCGTAGCCGGGATTGACCTTCCCGGGCATCAGGTTCTGTATCAGTTTATAGCGATCGTCACGTACGGTGCGCTGCGGGTAGAAGTTGTGAGCGGAGTGGAGGTGATACTCCGTGAAGAGGTGCTGCCGCCAAGAAGGCTGTGCTTCCCTCAGCAAGGAGAGCAGAGAGACACCCGGCAATTCGGATAGAGGCTGGATCTGCGCAGCTTCCAAAACGGTTGGGAGCAGGTCAACCGTGGAAACGAGTTCTCGGCGGACCTCCCCGGCCGCGAGTTTCCCCGGCCAAGACACAATCATGGGAACGCGGACACCCCCTTCATAGGATGTTCGCTTACCCCGCAGCATATCTGCTCCGTGATCCCCCAGATAGATGATCAAGGTATTGCCGGCCTTGCCGCTGGCCCGCAGGCCTGTCAGCAGATCCCCTATCAGCGCATCGAGACGAGTGAGGCAGTTATAGTAATCTGCCGTCTGCTTGCGCAGCTCAGGATGGTCCACGCCAAAGTAGGACAGTGGTTCCACGTCGTTGCCCGTCAGGGGTTGGGCTGGCAGACTGTTGACTTGACGAAGAAAAGGACGGTGCGCATCCGGGTAGTTGATCATCAGGAAGAAGGGTTGATCGGAGGCATGGAAAAAACGGCTGGCCTGTTCGGCGTAGCCGGCGAGGTTTTTTCTGGCAAAGTTGGCTGAAGGGAAAGCCTTGCTGTCGAAGGGAAATGCGGAGGCAGGATTGACGTGCAACTTCCCGATAATCCCTGTGCGGTAGCCAACGTCCTTCAAGCTACGCACCATGTTTGGCGTGTCTGCTCGGTACATGCGAAACTTCCACGTCGCCAGTCCGATCTGACCATTCTGATGGGGATAGAGACCAGTCAAGATGGACGCGCGGGATTGACTGCATCCTGCCTGCGTGACAAATGCCCGGTCGAAGCGAATACCCTCTCGTGCCAGGGCATCGAGGTGCGGTGTTTTTGCATAGGGGTCGCCGTAACAGCCCAACTCCGGCCCGTTGTCCTCGGAGGTGATCAACAGGATATTGGGACGACTGCTTTCGGCATGCACCACCCCGAGAGTCAGTAGACACCCGACCAGGCCATAACTCAATGGGTTCATTTGGCTGCCTTTCTGGCATGGAGTAGAGGGTCACCTTACTCGCGATGATGGAGGAATGCAAATGTGGGTCGGTGGGGTAGTAGGTCTGTGGGTCTTTGGGTCTGTACCAACTCATCACCGACTATCGACTACTGACTGACCACCGACTAATGCCTTGCACGGAGGCGACGAGTTCCTACAATGGCTGGTTCAGCTAATTGAAAGGACAAACCATGAGCAATCTACGCCACGTGTTCCTCATTTCCGTCTGCTTGACCGGCCTCGTTCGGGGTGCAGGGGACAAGCCAAACATCGTCCTGATCATGGCCGACGACTTGGGGTATGAGTGTATCGGGGCCAACGGGTGCGAAGACTACCAGACCCCAAATCTCGACAAGATGGCGAAGAATGGGATGCGGTTTACCAATTGCTTTGCCAATCCTCTATGTACGCCTTCACGGGTCAAGATCATGACCGGCATGTATAATGTCCGTAACTATGTTCGTTTCGGTACGCTGGCTCGTGGCCAAACGACCTTCGCCCACGCGCTCAAGGCGGCTGGATACCGCACCTGTATCGCGGGTAAGTGGCAGCTCGGAAAAGAGGCGGATAGCCCCCAGCATTTCGGGTTCGATCAATCCTGTCTCTGGCAGCACAGGCGCGCACGTACCCGAAAGGGGACGCCCAACGACAGCCGCTTCAGCAACCCTCTGCTGGAGATCAATGGCAAGCCAAAAGACTTCTCCAACGGGGAGTTTGGGCCTGACCTCTGCGCCGAGTTCATCTGTGACTTCATGGAAGAGAACAAGGACGGCCCCTTCTTGGTGTACTACCCCATGATCCTCACGCACTGTCCCTTCATTCCGACGCCTGGGACGCCGGACTGGGATCCGAAGTCACTGGGCAGCCCGACCTACAAAGGAGATCCGAAGTACTTCGTCGACATGGACCAACACCTGGACAAGATCATTGGCCGCATCATCGCCAAGCTGGAAACGCTGAAGCTCCGAGAGAATACCATCGTCATCTTTACGGGTGACAATGGGACCGATCAGCCGGTGGCGACGATGATGAACGGGAAAAAAATCCTCGGTGGCAAGGGACAAATGAACGACAACGGTACGCGGGTGCCGCTGATCATCACTTACCCGGGACACGTCCAAGCCGGCGTCACCAGCGACGAACTGGTGGACTTCACGGACATTCTCCCCACGCTGTGCGATGTGGCCGGGACGCCCCTGCCCAGCGACGGCCCGCTGGACGGCGTGAGTCTCTGGAGTACCCTCCAGGGCAAGCCCGGCCGGAACAAACCTTGGGCTTATTTCTGGTATGGGCGCACGGGAAACCATCATTCGGCCCACGTGATTGCACGGAACAAGACGCACATGGTGCGCCGGATGGCTCTTGACGGACCGGTGGAATTCCTGCGCTGCGACACGCCCTATGAACTCGAGCCGGTCCAGGCGGAAGGGCTAGACCCGCAAGAAGAGCGGATATTCAGAAGCCTCTTAGGCGTGATCACGAACCTCGACAAGGCCCGACCGGAAGCACTCAAGAAGCGGCGAGAGAAAAAGACGTAAACCTTCCCTAATCCCGAGAATGGGGGTGTGCCCATCATCGAGAAAACACGGGGTGTTCCCGGGCCCGTTCCACACAACTCTGCCCCTTAGGGATCGGCATGTTTTAATTATGCTTGCTGCGCCGCGCTCGACGCATTAGAAAAACTGTATGAAATACATCGCAATTCCTGCAATACTGTCTCTTCTCGCGTTTTTCTCCGGATGCAACGCCATCGCGCCCCATTCGAAAGAAGTCGAGCGTAAGATCGTCGCCGGCAGTCGGCCGAATATTGTTTTTATGCTGGCGGATGATATGGGATGGGCTCAACTCGGTTTCAATGGCGGTAACGCGGAGCTGACGCCCCATATCGACAAGCTTGCCTCCGAGGGCCTGAAACTCACTCAACACTATACCCATTCGGTCTGCGCGCCGACCCGCGGGGCCTTTCTTACCGGCCGCTACGCCTTTCGAAATTGGATGGATTGGCGTTCGGAGGATTTCGGAAAACCAAGTTATCTGAAGAAACTCGGACTGACGCTGGCCCATAACGATCGCGGCGAACCGACCCGTCGCATCCATGGCCTGGACACCAACGAACGCACCATCGCCGAAGCGCTCAGGGAAGCGGGTTACTTCACGGCGATTGTCGGCAAGTGGCACTGCGGAGAATGGTTACCCGAACACCTGCCGATGGCACAGGGCTTCATGCACCAGTACGGTCACTATGCCTGGGGGATCGACTACTACAGCAAGACAATCGTCCATAATGCCCCGGCCCGGTTCGCCGTCTACGATTGGCATCGAAATCAGCAGCCCTTGCAGGAACAGGGCTACAGCACCGATCTAATTGCCGCCGAGGCCGAACGGGTCATCGCGAAGCAATCCCCAGAGAAGCCCTTCTTCCTCTACGTGCCTTTCAATGCGGTGCATGGGCCACTGAACATCCCCCCGGACTACGGTGACAAGTATGACGTTCGCGATGCCATGCTGAAACGCCTCGACGACGCGGTCGGCAGGGTTCTCGGCGCGATCGACAGACATGGCTTCAGGGGCAATACCCTGGTCATCTTCACCAACGACAATGGCCCCGTTCTCGAAGAGATGAGCAAGCCCTGGCGTGGCACCAAGAACACCACCTTCGAGGGTGGCGTGCGAGTGCCCTGTCTGTTGCGCTGGCCCGGTCATACCAAACCGGGAACGGAAAACGACGGCATGATGTTTGTGGCCGATTGGTTTTCGACCTTCATTACGCTCGGCGGCGGCGAGCACGAGCAGGCGATGCCGGTCGACGCGATCGACATGTGCGAGATGCTCTTCAGCGGCCAGCCCAGCCCCCGAACGGAAATCATCTTCGAGGTCGCCGGCAGCGTGCGCCTGCCCACCATCCGCAGCGGCGACTACAAATTAATGGGCGACATGCTGTATAACATCAAGAGAGATCCGAGCGAACAGACCGACATTGCGCTCCAACATCCGGACATCGTGAAAAAGCTGGCAGCCCGTCTCGATGAGGTCGGCAAGCAACGTCCGCCACTGGGCGACAAGCCCTTACTCATGGATCCTCCCCTGCCCTACATCTATGGGTTTGAG
>JADFMM010000249.1 GCA_022563885.1 Planctomycetota bacterium
AGCACCGCACAACGGGAGGTCATGCTCAAATGTCCCGCGGAATCACGTTCGCATGCGCCCGTTGCACCAGGAGTGGAATCGCCACCGCTCTGTAATGCGTTCTTCCACATGTTACCGGCCACAATGAGCATCAGTGCGGAGAAAAGGACTAGCAAAACGTTTGCCGGCACATACCCAGAGAGCATCGACCCGACCGGAGCACCGACCATGCCCGCAACCGCAAACACGAGACCGGTTCCAACCTCCACTTCTCGTTTTCGAAGTCGCTGAAGAAATCCGATAAAGGCTGTTGCTCCGACCGCAGCAAGCGAAATGCCAACCGCTTCATGGGGAGCGACAGAGAGACCGTAGACCAGCAGCGGCACCGCAAAAATCGCCCCGCCGCCGCCAGTGAGTCCGAGAGAAAAGCCGACCACGGCACCAAGTAGAACGCCTAAAGGGTGCATGTTTCTCCTTTTTCGCGTCTTTGATTCCACGGCATCCTAGAAATCAGCATCCCCATCCCACACGTATCCGTCAGTCCGGCAAACACGAGTCCAGCCCCAACGAAAGCAGAGAGTCCGACGAAGTATGGATGAACGAACCACCCCAGGAGAGCTCCCAGGAGGACCAGCAGTCCTGCGGCGATTCTCACCTGTCGCTCAAGCGAAATCGACTTCTTGCCGCGGACCACGGGAAGACCGGCACGCTCCCACGCCTCTGTTCCGCCCTCAACGCTCAGTACATTCGTAAAGCCGTGAGCGTGAAACTGCTCAACGGCTTTTCTCGACCGGCCTCCTGTCTGACAAATCACATACAGAGGCGTATCGCCATTCCTCTCTCGAGAGGACATGTAGGCCTGCGGGTCAAGTGACGTGAGGGGTGTCAGTTGGGCAATATCGGCGTGCATTTCTCCATACTCAGCAGGAGTTCGAACATCGATAAGCTCAACGCCTTGACCCTCGCCACGTAGTTCGTGGAGTCTCTTCGCAGAAATCGTTGGAATAGTCGTAGTCATCATCATTTCTCCATAATTAGTTCATGCTTATGCTTCAGAGGTAAGTCCTAGCAGTACCCCGACGTAGGAAAACAATCCGGCCACCACACAACGGGCTCGCCCACCGAGAAGCCTTTCCGGTCTCGAACAACGGGGAGGCCTGCTTGTTCCCAAGCGTCAGTCTCACCTTCGATGAAGGCAATATTCGTGATGCGGTGCTGGGCGAACCGTCGAGCAGCATCCTTCGCTCGCGTTCCGGTGCGGAAGATGAAATACAGCGGGATGACCCGAGAGCCGCTATTTAGAGCCTGAAGGGATGATTCGTTCAGTGAATCCACCGAGACTTGCTGAGCAATCTCTGCGTGGAACTCGCGGAATTCTTGTGCGGGTCGCACATCGATAAGCACCACGAGTTTTCCACGCCGTTGCAGGTTATCGAGCTCTTGGGGGGTGATGATCTGGGTGATTTCTGCGGTCATCGCGATTTTCCCTTAATATATCCATATTTATCGATATAACGACATATTAGCCCAAAAAACTATCCGAATCGACTCTCAACGCAGTGCATGATGCCAGACAACCCTTGCTCGGCTACGGTGTAGTATGTGCAGCGGCCATCCCGCCGGCTGCTCAGCAAGCCCCGGTCCTTCATCTTTCGCAGATGCTCAGAAGCCATATGGCTTTGAATCGCACAAGCCTCGGCAAGCTCACCAACCGTATGCTCTTCCCTGAGGAGCATCTGCACCATTCGCAGCCGGTGTGGATGAGCCAGCGTGCGGAGGCACTCTGCGGCGTGGCCCAGGGCTTCGAGGTCTATCAGCTTCGATTCTCGTTTCGTCGTCGTCATATTATGTCAATATATAAAGATATATCGACATGTCAAGTATTTTCTGAAAGTATTTTTCTGGGGGCCGGCCCTCACCGCCTGAGGCCGCCTTCGCGAGCCGGAAAGCAGGTTCGGGCCGATTCCTTAGCGTGTATCACGGCAGCATTTTTCCTACTATCCTTTGCTAAGTGAAAGATTAATGCAACAAGTTGTCGTAGCTGACGTTCTACCTTAAGGAATCACTTGATTATCAGCATTGATGACGTTCTGTAACATGACCTAAAACAAGAGCTTGTAATTATGTTAGCTGACCACATCAGAGTTGCAATATCTGCAGAAGTCATCCTAATAATGTGGTCTTTGACCACATTTGGGATAGCAGGGGGGCAGGTCTAGTTGTTTTCACTTTTCAGTTGTCTCAGAGTTGTCCGTGTTTTGTGAGGCATTTAACGCCTGGGAGATCATGTGGCTAATGGCAGTTTCGTGTCAAAACCTGATTCAGTGATTCGTCTTGGGACAGGTTTCATTCACTGCCTATCCTCTGTCGGCTCCGCCGGAGCCCGCATTCTACCTCTCAGCCGAATCGTCATGCGACTCATTCAATCCTTCAGAAACGATCCAATTCTTATCGTGAACTAATCAGTATGGCGCGGCGGCATTCGCCTCAGGCCAGAGCCTCCTTGCAGTACTGAAGGCACTTGATAACTTCGGTGACGGCGTCCGAACCTTGCGGAACGCGGTATTCCAGCTCGATGTCGGCGGGGAAGGTCCAGTGGTTCTTCCGCATCAACTGCAGGACCTCCTTGATCGGGGTCTCGCCCTGGCCCCAGGGCAGGTTCCCGCCTGCCTTGGTTCTGTCCTTGAGATGCAGGCTGACAATACGTTCATGATGCTTCTCCATGAGGGGAATGGGAGACTCCCCTGTGCCTGCGACGTAGTGACCGATATCAAGGTTGATGCCCAAGTAGTCGCCGTAAGACAGTATGCCTCCGTCATACGTCGTCGGCGTGATCTGCGTGTGGTTGTGAAAGCCGATCCAGATCTTGTGCTTATCGGCGAAGGGGCCGAGCCTTTTGGCGATGTCTTCCGAAAGCTCGCGCGTGATGGTGGTAGCCCCCAGGGCCTTGGCGACATTGAAGGTGTTGTCGATCTCTTCGTCCGTCATGCTCGCGGCGCCAATGTTGCCGAACTTGACGATGTGGATATTGACACCCGCATCATTGTACATCTTGCGGAGCGTCCCGTACTTCTCCATGGGGACCGCCAATCGTTGCTGGAGCCGTTCTTCTTCTTGTTGCTGTCGAAGTTCTTTCCGCTGCTCGTCTGTCATCTGCTCGCCGCGCCGCCGACGCCGCCGTCTGCCGCCGCTGCTTAGCCCGACGTAATCATCGACCGGGCCGCTCATCAGTTCAACTTCGCTGAGCCCACACTTCAAAATGGCTTGTAGTGTCCCCTCCGCGGTCGTTTCCATGCTACGGAAACTGTAGGTGATCGTCCCGATGCGCACCCCGTCGATAACGGAATTGGGCTTCTCGTGAGTCGCCGCATTGGCGCCCCTCAGCGGGGCGCCTGGCACCATCGTAAAGGCCGCGGCTGCCGCCGCGCTACCCAGCAACTCCCGGCGGGAGATCTCTCTGCCTCGTTCGTTTTTCATTTGTTGATCTTTCATCGTGATTCTCCAAAGTTGGATCTGTCCGAGACCTCGAACTGGCTGCGCTCGGCTTTCTCTGTCGGACCATTCGTGTTCGAGCGATGCCATTGTCCTCAAGACTGTGTACATTAAGAGCCCCTACGCAAAATGATCGTCGCACCGAGAGCGAGCGTTTCGTGCCTCTGGCAAGGAAGGCGAAGCAGGCCATCCGAGGATGGTCGATGGAGCCTGACGCCGTCCAGAGGGAAAATAAGCCGCTCGAATGCAGACTCATTTTGTTAGGTGCTCTTACACTATGCACCGCGGCCAATCCCTGTCAAGTTCAACATGGATTAACCTTCAAGCCAGTGCCATGGCCAGGCGTAGCAGACAGTGAGAACGGGGCAATCGGGATTCCTTGATTTAACGTGACCTAGGTGGGTATAGTGTACGGTTGTTCATGGCACATGAGAAAGCCCAGATCTGGTCCTGCTTGTTGCTTGCCGCCGTTTTGTCAATGGTTTCGGCCAGTAGTCTTGCTGATACCCTCTACCATATCGCGACAGATGGCAACGACGCGTGGAGCGGCCATCTCGTCCGGCCCAATGCGGAGCGCAGCGATGGGCCGCTGGCCTCGTTGACGGCGGCGAGAGACAGGGTACGCATGCTGAAGGCCGGCGGTCCTTTACGAGAGCCGGTCCGCGTCATTGTCGAAGAAGGCAACTACCCACTCCATAAGCCCCTGGTCCTCGAAGCGCAGGATAGCGGCACGGCACGGTGTCCCATCACCTATGAGGCGGCCCGCGACGCCAAGCCGAGTTTCAGCGGTGGCCGGCGCATCACGGGTTTTCAGCGGGATGCCCGAGGCATCTGGAAGACAAAGATCGACGAGGTGGCCCAAGGTGCCTGGTCGTTCGAGCAGCTTTTTGTCAACGGCAAGCGGGCGACTCGGGCGCGTACGCCAAATCGATTCTATTTCTACATGCAGAAGGTCGGGCAAGAGAAGCTTGACTCACCTGGCCCCGCCGGCGCCACGCACAGACAGCGCATCGGTGTGCGTCCGGAAGACCTGGATCACCTGAGCCAACTCGACCCTCAGGCGCTGAGCCGGGTCAATCTGATGATTTACCACAAATGGGACACCACCCGAAGATTTGTGCATGAGATCGATCCGCAGAAGAACGAGATCGTCACGTTGGGCAAGGTCATGAAGTCTTGGAACCCCTGGCGGGCGAATACACGCTTTCATCTGGAAAACTATCGGCAAGCCCTGGATGCGCCCGGCGAGTGGTTCCTGGATCCCAATGGCACGCTCTTTTACAAGCCCCTGCCCGGTGAAGACATGCGTCGCGCCGAGGTGATCGCGCCCCTTGTTGAAAAGTTTATCGTGTTCCAGGGCGACCCGGATCATCGGGCCTACGTCGAATATGTCACGATCAAGGGCCTGGCCTTTCGCCATGCGAATTACCAGACGCCTCCCGGCGGCTTCGAGGCCTCCCAGGCGGCCTCCCCGATCGATGCGGTCGTGATGGCCGATGGCGCCCGGCACGTCACCCTCCAGGACTGTGAGTTCGCCCACGTCGGGACCTATGGTGTATGGTTTCGCAGGGGGTGTCGCGATTGCCGGATCGAGAGATGCCTTCTTCGAGACCTGGGGGCGGGGGGCATTCGCATCGGCGAGACACGCATTGCCAAGGAGGCGTCAGCGCGCACCAGCCACATCGTCGCGGACAACAACATCATTCACTCGGCGGGTCACGTCTTCCCCTGCGCCGTGGGGGTCTGGATCGGGCAGAGTGGTGACAACCAGGTGACACACAACGACATCGGTGACCTCTACTACACGGCCGTCTCGGTCGGTTGGCGCTGGGGATACGCTGCGAGCCTGGCCCAACGCAATCGGATCGACTACAACCACTTGCATCATATCGGCTACGGCGTACTCAGCGACATGGGCGCCGTCTATACCTTGGGACCGTCGGAAGGAACGACGGTCAACAACAATGTCATTCACGACGTGTATTCCTATTCCTATGGCGGCTGGGGGCTCTACACCGACGAGGGCAGCAGCGGTATCCGCATGGAGAACAATCTCGTCTACCACGTGAAGAGTGGTGGCTTCCACCAGCACTACGGCCGGGAGAACATCATCCGCAACAATATCCTGGCCTTCAGCAAGCTCTACCAAGTCCAGGCCACGCGGGTCGAGGATCATCTCTCTTTTACCTTCGACCGAAACATCATCTACTACCGGGAGGGCGTCTTGCTCCACGGTCCCTGGGAGAAGGTCAGGACAGAGATGGATCGCAATTGCTATTTCCATGCCGGCGGCGGGGAGGTCTCGTTCGGCGGAAAGACCCTGGCGCAGTGGCAGCAACTGGGCCGGGATAAGGATTCCCTCATTGCCGATCCGCTCTTCGTCGATGCCGAGGCCCTGGATTTTCGGTTGCGACCCGAATCGCCGGTCTTCGAGATGGGATTCGAACCCTTTGATTTCGACCGGGCCGGCGTCTACGGCGATCCCCAGTGGGTTGCCTTGGCCAAAAGCTTGCCGGTCAGACAACTCGATGTGGCACCGGAGCCTCCGGCTTTGCCCTAATGCCTTTTAACAGGCCCTCTAGGGGTCCGGCTGATTGTCGTCGTCTCGCGCACGCGATGTATGATCGTGGATGATCTGCCACTGACCCTGCATGTTCTGAAACACCAGCGAGAAGTTTCCTCCGATAGGGTCGTCTTTCCGGTCTAGCGCCCACTGCCCCAGCACCAGGGCGGTGTCGGGCCCTAAGGTGAATACCTCCAGGTGATGGAAACGCACCTGTCCCATCTGCTCCGGGGTGGGGTAGCGCCGCCGGTAGTTCGCCAGGGTACTGTCCCATCCCCGCGTGGTCTTTCCCTCGGAACTGAAGGTTAAGTCGTCGGATTTCCAATAGTAGGCCATAAAACGTTCGATGTCCCCCTCGTTCCAGGCGACCTCCTGTGCGTGCAACACGGTCAGCACGGGATGGGTCTCCACGCGGAGCGGCTCCCGTGAGATCTTCCGGGGTGAGCGGGGGGCATTGCACGCGATCGTGCTGAGCGATAGCAACAAGGGGAGCATCAGAAGAACCGTCTGCGAGTTTCTCTTGACCATGACAATCCTCATCGTCGTGTTCATGTGTCGGTCCCAGGCCAGCACGGCGGCCTATGTCCTGTGATTATTGCCTATCGGATGCAAGAGTCAACTGTTTCCGAACATAGTTTTGGCGCTACGTTTCCCTTGCGCGAAACGGTGCCCTTCGGCGACGGGAGGCGAAGCCCCGAATCAGCGTTTCTTGCGTGTTTTGGCGGGGACAAGTATGCTATGCGGCGTCTCCGGGACCGCAGTGGGTAGTTGGATAGACGAGAGAATCGTGGAGCGTTACCTTGAAGAGGTGTGCCGTGAATTCATCCCAGCTTGAAGCAGGTGTGAATGGGCAGGGCCGCCGGTCTCTCGAAAACCTTGGCTCCGGGCTTAAACGGATCCATGATGCTTGCCGAGATGATGAAGTGGCCCAACCTGTCATCGAGGCAAACGACAAGGCGTACTCCATCCGTTTTGCCAGGCCTGGTCAATCGAAGAAGGGCGGAAAAAGTGTTCAATCCCTCATCAGTGAGGGATTAAGCGAAAGTCGAACTCTAGGATAAAGAATGGCCAAGAAAAAAGTAGCGCCGAAAAACGATAAAGGCTTCGAAGAATCCCTGTGGGATTCCGCCAACCGGCTGCGGGGCAGCGTCGAGTCTTCCGAATATAAACATGTCGTGCTGAGCTTGATCTTCTTGAAGTTTGTTTCGGACAAGTTCGAGGAGCGGCGTGCGGCGCTGATCGCGGAGGGGAAGGAGAAATACACCGACATGGTGGAGTTCTACACCATGAAGAATGTGTTCTACCTGCCGGAGTCCTCCCGCTGGCGCTACATTCAGCAGCACGCCAAGCAGGGCGATATTGCGATCAAGATCGACTCGGCCCTGACCGCCGTGGAAAAGAACAATCCCTCGCTCAAGGGCGCCTTGCCGGATAATTATTTTTCCCGCCTCGGGCTAGATGGCAGCAAGCTCGCGGCCCTGATCGACGCGATCAACAATATCGACACCGTCAAGGACAAGGAGGAAGACGTGGTCGGTCGCGTCTATGAGTATTTCCTCGGCAAGTTTGCCGCGGCTGAGGGCAAGCTGGGGGGCGAGTTCTATACGCCCAAGTGCGTGGTCAATCTGATCGCAGAGATGATCGAGCCCTTCAAGGGCAAGATCTACGACCCCTGCTGCGGCTCGGGCGGTATGTTCGTGCAGTCGCTCAAGTTCGTGCAGAGCCACCACGGCAATACCAAGGACATCGCGGTCTACGGGCAGGAGTTCACGACCACCACCTATAAGCTGGCCAAGATGAATCTCGCGGTGCGGGGTCTCTCCGCCAACCTGGGTGACATCCCGGCCGATACCTTCTTCAAGGACCAACACCCCGACCTGAAGGCCGACTACATCATGGCCAATCCGCCCTTCAACATGAAGGAGTGGCGGGCCACCGACGAACTGACCAGCGACCCCCGCTGGAGCGGCTACGAAACCCCGCCCACGGGCAATGCCAACTACGCCTGGATACTCCACATGGTCTCCAAGCTCTCTGCACAAGGTGTGGCCGGCTTTGTCCTGGCCAACGGCTCCATGTCCACCAACACCACGGGCGAAGGCGCGATCCGTCAAAAGCTGGTGGAAAACGACCTGGTGGACTGCATGATCGCGCTGCCCGGCCAACTCTTCTACACCACCCAGATTCCCGTCTGCCTCTGGTTCCTCACCAAGAATAAAAAGGCCGACCCCGAACGCGGCTATCGCAAGCGCGAAGGCGAGACCCTCTTCATCGACGCACGCAAGATCGGCTCCATGATCAGCCGCACCCAAAAGGAACTTAGTTCCGAAGACATCGCCGCCATTGCCAAAACATTCCACACTTGGAGAAACACGCCCGCAGGTGCGAATGATGAATGCGGAATGCTGAATGCTGAAAAGGAAGCGGCCTCAATTCAAAATTCATCACTCATAATTCATAATTCGTCCGCGTATGCGGACGTTCCCGGCTACTGCAAATCCGCCACACTGCAAGACATCCAAAAGCACGACTACGTGCTCACGCCAGGGCGCTATGTCGGTGCAGCGCCTCTCGAAGACGACGGCATCCCCTTTGAAACCAAGATGACCGAAATGAGCCAGACGCTTTACGCTCAGATGGCAGAGTCCGTAAAACTGAATGACGTGATCCGGAAGAACTTGGAGGTTTTGGGTTATGGGGGGTAGGTGGACATTCGCAAGCATTGATGACCTAAAAGCTGACTCGAAAGGATCAATTGCAATTGGCCCGTTTGGGTCACGCATGAAAAGTGACTGTTATGTTGATAGCGGAATTCCAGTGATTCGTGGAACAAATATTACAGGCGGCCCCAATTTTAAAGGACAGTTCGTTTACATATCAGAGGAGAAGGCCGATACCCTGGGCTCGTGCAATGTCTATCAAGGTGACTTAGTTTTTCCCCATCGAGGTGCTATCGGAGAAGTAGGGATTTTACTGCATAAGGAGC
>JADFMM010000037.1 GCA_022563885.1 Planctomycetota bacterium
CTGGGCAGGCGACTATTGCGACAGAAAGGATTCTACAAGGCCTAGGCCGGACGCCTAGGGGACGACGGGCCCATAGAGGAACCGAATCCCAGGAACGTCACATCTTCTAACGTCCGCAAGGCGGTATCCTTGTACCCTAGCGTGGGAAACATGGTTTAAGAGGAATCCTCTTCATGGGCCTCGTCGGCGTGGTCCATGCGGAGAGCGCGACTTCACCGCTTCTGCGTCTCCTCCATTTCAAGCTTGTCAGAGCTTCAACCCTTCGATTAGGATCTCACTCTGTGCTCTACGGGCAAGCCTGGGGGTTCTCCGCTGGACCTCCCCGTGTCTTTTTCAGGTGATATCATGCACAAGTTTATTCGGGCCTACGACGATCAGCCCACGATCCTTGTCCCAGGTGATCGCAAGCGGATCATCAGTACGATTTCCGAGTTGACGCCGAGTCTCGACCCGGAAACGTTGCGGGTCTGCGCGTCGATTCTCGCCAGCGCGATCGAACCCGATCGCAAGATCGTCACAGAGGAACATGGCGCGGGCCACATCGCCGGGGCGCTCTCCTTTCTCAATGGCAATGACATCGCCATCGCCCGCTGGACCTCGGACGAACTGTCGCAGCGGCTGACCCCTATTTCGGCGAAAACGCTCGCTACCGAGGCGGGCATCTCGTGCTGCAGGGGGTTCAGGCCGGTGATAGGGTGACCATCGTAGACGATGTCTTGGATCGGGGTGAGACCCTGGGTACGTTGATCCGCCTCATTGAATCTCACGGCGCCCACATCGATGACATCTTCGTGTTGGCCGAAAAGACCTATGGCGGTCACAGTTTCGGCCGGGCCAACCTTTCCAGTCGCAACATCCAATCCTTGCTCACCGTTGAGGTGAGCGGTCGACGCAGCCGGGTCGAGACCGCCGACTGCCGTTTTGCGAAATACTGTGACAATCCGGAAGTGGACATCTCTGAGAATAGACTCCGAGCCTCCTACGAGGGGAAGGACCTGGTGGAGGTTCGCAGCCCCGACGGTCGGGCCATGAAGTTTATGATGGCGCCCCTCAGCGAGCAATATCCCTGCACGCAGGCGAGTCTCTTGCGAGAGACAGCCCTGAAGATCGGCCAGTCCATCCCCAGGGCCCAGATCGACAAGATCGTAGCGGAATTTGACCGCTGCGCCCACATCCTCGGAGCGGTCTCGCTCTACACCAACATGCCCATTGCCGGGGCGAAGTGGTTTCCCGGACCGGACTCGCAGGGCACAGACTTCTCCATGGAATACTACCAGGGGACCCTCTATCCCTATGGCATCCAACGGGGCGACTCCGTCTACATCATCGAAGACACCGTGAGCAGCGGAGGCACGCTGATCGGCCTGATCAGTCTACTCCGCAACAACGACGTCTACATCGAGGGGGCCGTCACTGCCGTGGAAAAACAGGAGTATGCCGGGATTCGTCGCATCCAAGACGAGACGGGGATCGAGGTTCAGCGCATCTTGGACGTCTCCATTGCGGGGGACAAGACTCACGTGACGTTCGATCGCTACGCAAATTGACAAAGCCTTACCTCCATTAGGTGATATCAAATCCGAATATCGACATACGCAATGCGACACAAATACGAAATCAGACACGGTCAATGAGAGAAACCTGCGGATAGGGCAGGTGTCAAGGAGCCCGGAACCTGCGTTTCAGGCGTGCGGTCGTTCGTGCTTTGCGCTTGTTTCGAATTTCGATATTCGGACTTCGAATTTACCGCCGTCGTCCTACGCCTTGTTCCGCGTCAGGGCCAGGATCTGCTTGCCGCTCTTGTAGACGCTGACCGTGCCGGTCGATTGTGACACCACGATGGCCAAGGCCTCGGTGACGGTACTGATGGCCACCCCGGCCCGGTGCCGCGTCCCCAGACCCGACACGGCCTCGTCTTCGGGGGTGGTGATGTGAATGCAGGTGCCCGCAGACATCACCTCACCGTTACCCCGTATTAAGAAAGCGCCGTCCAGAACGGAGAATTCCTTGAGCGTCTCGTCGAGGCTGGGATCGAGCACGTTTTTTTCATCGGGGGCGTATCCCCGGAAGGGATTGATCACGATCTGGTAGGAGCAGGCCGTGGCGGTGTCATAGTCGCCCAGCACGAAGATCGTCCCCACGGGTGTGCCTTCGCGGCCTTCGAGGGCCAATTCGTTTGCCAACTGCAGCACGCGGTACAGGACCTCGGGGTCGATGTCTGTGTGTCTGATCTCATGGCTCAGCTCGAGCAGTTCGCTGAACTGACGGCGCAGGTCCACCACGTGGATGGTGTCGAGTTGCTGCACTTCCGTGCGGCCATAAACGCACACCGCCCGTTCCTCGACCTTGAGGAGGTCTTTCAACAGTCCGATGAGAATCACGACATCCAGCCGCTGGTGGCCGCTCAATCCCCGGAAGGGTATATCGAGCGTCGCATCGAAGGCGTCTTCTTCCTGGCTTTGGTCGCGGGGGCTGGGCGGCGCGGCGATGATCCAGGGTCGCTTGCGCGACTTGTCGAGCCGACGGACACAACGTCCCAGGTGTTTCGGCCCCAACACGATCACGACCCCGGCGGCCACGGCGTCGGCGAGTGCAGAGGCCTGTTGCAGAAGTGACATATTCTGCTCTTCTATATCCTTTTCTGTGTCACCGATGCGACCTTCGTCGATCGCCGTTAATTGTTGAAAGAGTTCCGTGTCACTCTCACAGGTGACCAGTTGCTCTACGGCGCCCGGTTGTGAGAAGCAAGAGGCGATCTCCCCAAGGATGCGGATGTGCTCGTCGGCCCGCCCTGCGTCTCCCAGCACCAGCACGACGATCCTTACGGGGACATCACTCACCTCAAGGCCCCAGGGCAGTGTCTGCAGGGACAATCCCACGGCAACGACAAAGCCCTCCATGTTCGGGATACGGCCGTGGGGCAGGGCGATGTGCTCGCTGATGCGGGTGCTGAGTTCCTCTTCCCGTCGTGCCACCGCCTCGTAGACGGTCGCCGGGTCCAGGTCGAGCCTCGTTTGACAGACGGCCGCTACCATTTCCTTAAGCACGCCCTCGCGCGAGTCGGCTTTAAGAAGGAAGGTCGTTTCGGGTCTTAGATAGGTGACGAGGGGCATTCGTGGCCATCGGAGGTACGTCCGCCCCAGCGGTTATGACGCAAGGGACAGGGTGACCCCCTTCCTTTCTGAAGCAGGATTCATTCCATGTCGCGGCCAAGATACTCCCCCCTGGCTCAAGAATCAAGGCAGCCGTGCGGCCCCCGGTTGCGTCGCACCTTTGTAGGTGGCCTTAATAGGTTTACGCCCCCTTTGACCTGGGTTGCGGCGCCCGGTATGATCCACGCCAATGGTTGATTGCTCCCTGAAGCTAGAACTCCCCCAATGGTATGACCTGCACGCCCACTTCCGCCAGGACGAGATCGTTGCGCCGCTCCTGCAACATCACCTTCGCATGGGCTGTGCCGGCGTGGTGGCCATGCCAAACACCCGACCTCCGGTCGCCAAGGTATTCGATTCGGATGACCTACCCTATGAGAGCATCGAACACTATCTGGCCGCACTGCGACGAGCCGGCGCCGACGAAGCCTTCGAGGTCATTGTGCCGCTCTATCTCACACGAGAGACCTCGACCCGTATGATCGAGGCGGGGGCCAGCAGTGGCCTGCTGCGGGCTGCCAAGTACTATCCGCCCCACGGCACCACCGGCGCCGATCAGGGATGGCACTTGAGCGGCTTCATGGACAACGGCGTCTTCCGGGCCATGGAGGAAGCGGGCATCCTGCTCTGCATTCATGGGGAAGAACACCAGATGGCGGCCGAACAGTACTTCGACCGTCATACCAACGCGGAAGCCTTTTTCTATAGAGAACGCATGCCCCGCCTGCTCGAGCGTTTTCCGCGGCTCAGAATCGTGGCAGAACATCTTACGACTCAGTTGGCCGTCGCGTTTGTGCAACAGGCGCCCGACACCGTCGCCGCCAGCATCACCCCGCAACATCTGATCTACACGGTGGGGCACCTCCTGCAAGGGCTCAAGTACCACCTCTACTGCCTACCGCTGCCCAAGTTTGATGCGGATCGAGCCGCGCTGCGGCAGGCAGTCACCGCCACCGACAACGGCAAATTCTTCGCCGGCACCGACAGCGCCCCACACACCGAGAAATGGACGCCCTGTGGCTGCGCCGCCGGCTGCTACACGGGCGGCATCGCGCCCCAACTCTACGCGCAGGCCTTCGAGATGGCGGGGAGCGACCTGGCCACCGAGGAGGGGGTGAACTCCTTCAGGCGTTTCCTCTGCCTGAATGGACCCAGGTTCTACGGTTTACCGATACCCCAAGATACCTTCCTGTTGGAACGGGCAGCGCAAGAGATCACGCCGCTCCGCATGGCAGGGCAGGAAATTGTGCCCCTACCGGTGGGGATGGAAGGTGATGGCGAGAGCCCAGTCTCCATACCATGGCGGTGTTTGGAAAATGATTTAGCCGGTTAATTCTGGATTTCGTCGAAAGACTTCGGCGTCGGGCCTCGGCGCAGACCATCCCAAGCTCAGCCCCACACTCTGAAAAAGAAAAGTATTTTAGGCTCGAAAAATACCTCACAATGAAGTACTTCTATATGAGGTAAAAAGGCTGAGTGCCAGAAGTAGCCCCTTTCAACCGGCAAAAGAACGATCGGAGGTCGTGTTGTGGACAAGAAACCGATAGACCAATTGGGGAAACTGCAAGGTGCGATTATGGAGGCGGTTTGGCTGCTGGGTCAGGCGACCGTTCACGAGGTGCGGGATCATCTCCGCAAGAAAAAGAAGGAGCTGGCCTACACCACCGTCCTGACGGCGTTGCAAAGACTCGAAAAGGCCGGGCTGCTCAAACACCGGCGCTCGGGCAAGAGCCATGTCTACTATGCGACCCGCACGCGGGAGCAGGCTGGGGCGCGATCGGTTCAGAGGCTGGTGAAGAGCATCTTCGGCGGGGACAGGCTGCTCATGCTCCAGCATCTACTGGCAGACGATCCCCTGTCTAAGGGGGAAACGGCTGAATTGCGCAACTTGATTGACCGAAAACGAAGGGAGAAAAAAGATGCTAAGTAACTTGACGTCTGTAAGTTTTGTGGAACTCGTTCTTTTTTTCAGTTCTGCTGTGCTGTTGATCGGTTTGCTCGTGAGCTATTGTATTAAAGACCATAGCGCCCGGGCCCATCAGGTCTTGTTGTTGACGATGTTGGGGGCGGTCTGTGTGCCGTGTATTCACCGTGGTGTCACGTTTTTTGACTGGGGTGTCTTCGGAAATGGGTCCCATGCGGAATGGGCACCCATCCTGCAGGTTTCTGGGTTGGATTCTGTGCTGCCCGCAGCACTCCCGCCTGACGCTTCCACCGGAGCGGCGGGGTCGGTCGCCGCTCTCTCAAGTGACACCGTCACAGTGGAGGAAGCGTCTCGAGTCCACTGGACCGTGTATGTGTCGAGTTTGTGGTGCGTGGTGACCCTGCTGTTGTTGACGCGCCTTGCGCTCGCCATACGGAGAACGGTGACGCTCCTCCGAGAAGCAGAGCCTCTCATGGACAGCGGAATCGAGAAGGCGCTGAGTCATGCTCGGCAGAGACTAGAGATGGAAGGCCCTGTTCGAGTCTTAACCCACGAGTCGATAGCGACTCCCTCGATTTGGTGTTGGCAAGACGTCCCCGTGTTGCTCATGCCAAAAGGACCCATGCTCTTGAAGTCTGTTGATTGGACAGCCGTCGTCTGCCATGAACTGGCACACTACCGGCGAAAAGACCATGTCTGTGATTTGACGGCAGAGATCCTCTTGGCCCTGCTCCCTTGGCATCCCCTATTGTGGCTGGCCAAACGCCGACTCGTCCTCCTCAGCGAGCAGGCCTGTGATGATTGGGTGTTGAGCTGTGGACGAGAGGGGACCGAGTATGCCGACAGTCTGCTGACTTTCCAGTCTCGCCAGCGACAGGCGGTCTTCGCTCCCGCTATTGCGACCAGCTCGAAGGGACTTGCCCGTCGCGTGCGCCGTATCCTGGCCCATCGCCCCGGGAATCCGCGCATCGGGCGACGTTGGACGGTTTGTATGGCCGCGACGGTCCTTTCCCTGGCGATCGGGTTGTCTCTAGCACAAGAAGGAGTCGTTCCGCTCAGTCCAGTGGCGCCTCCCGTCGATACAGAGCGTCTGATTCGCTTGGGAGCGACTCCTCCTGAGGAGATGACGATTGAGCGACTGGCAGAGATCATTGAGGCCATGGAGTCTGCCTATGTGAATATCCACATCTCCTACGAATGGTACGTGGATCCTCCCCTAACGCTTGATGATGTGGGACCGGGGATGGGGATCACCATCGGTCGCCCTCGGCACGAACTGCTGGTATCGCGTCCCTTTCCGCAAAAGATCCGTCACTATGAGTGGTTCACCAGTGCGAACGCCATGATGACTGATCCCTTTGACACGACCCGCAAGAGTTCATTTAACGGATCCGTCTCCAAACGCCTGTCCATAACTGATTTCTCCACGCCCGTCGTCGACGGGACCCTCCGTCAAGGACGTCACTTTCTTCCCCCTGTAAGCGGGACTCCGCTGGGGTTCTCAGTTCTTAGGCTTAACTTTAACGACCCTGAGGAAAACGTGCCACTCTCCTCCTATCTAACCGAATGGAAAGATTCCGTGAGGCTCACCAAGACGGTTTCTCACATTAATGGTTTTGATTGCATCCACATAGTTCTACCCAACAGATATTCTTCCATACCCGATTATCGTCTCTATTTTTCGGTGAACCATGGCTACACGCCTGTTCGAACCGAACGCTTCATCATTAACGACTCCAATAACGTATCTTTTCATGCCGATGTCAACTCCTTCCAAGAGGTCCTCGAGGGTCTGTGGTTCCCCAGCAGCGGAACGCTTCATATCCAGTCGATGGAAGGACGCAAGAATCAGTATAGAGCGATTGCTCCGATCGTCGTCAATCAACGTCTTTCGGAAGCGGATTTTGATATCTCGTTTACACAGGGGGCCGAGGTGAATGATGAAGTCAGGGGAAGGACCTACCTCGTCAAGCCCACCGAGGATCAGCGCAAGAAGTTTGACAGAAACCAAAGGGCCCTAAGGGAACATGCCGCCGAAATTGACAAGGCAAAAGAGCCGGGAGGACGACTCCATTCGATGAGCATGCTGCGCCAAGTTGGCCAGGCGAGCGGTCTCTATTTTGGGGACAACGAAAAGGCTCTTCCCGCGACACTGGATGATCTCAGACACTATCTCAATTCGGAAGTGCTTAGTTGGGTGACGGACAATGTGATTCTTTTGACGTTGGATCATCTAGAGGACGGCGCGGCTCGGGCAAAGGCTCCGCTGGCCTACGACAAGACCCTGTTGAAAGAGGGCAATGGCACCACGGTCTTGTATGGCAGTGGCATAGTTCGTTTCTTGAAGCAGGATCGGTTCGACGCACTCGGTATCGAAGTGAACGAGGAGTGATGGACCTTGACCCGGACCGAAACGCCGCTAGACTGGCCGGACTCTAAGAGAAGACAAGCAAAGGAACCTCGCCTGTGGAACTGACCGACAATATTCATATTAAGTGTTTTAAGCCCTTGAGCAGTCCCAGGCAGGTGAAGGAGGATCTGCCCCAACCGCAGGCGGTGGAGCAGTTGGTGCTCGAGACCCGCAATGCCGTGCAGAAGATCATCGTGCGTGAGGACAGTCGCTGTCTTGCCGTCGTTGGTCCCTGTTCCGTGCACGATTCCAAGGCAGCTTTGGAGTATGCGGCCAAGCTGAGGACCCTGCAGGAGGAAGTCGCTGATCGAGTCCTCCTGGTCATGCGGGCCTACTTCGAAAAACCACGGACCATCTTGGGCTGGAAAGGCCTAATCTACGATCCGCACATGGACGGGTCCTACGACATCGAAGACGGCTTACGGCGGGCCCGGCGCGTGCTTCTGGGTATTACGGAATTGGGTGTCCCTACTGCCACGGAGTTTCTCGACCCCATCGTTCCTCAGTATCTGGCCGACTTGGTTTCCTGGGCGGCCATTGGGGCGCGCACCACGGAATCACAGATCCACCGTCAGATGGTGAGCGGACTCTCGATGCCCATCGGTTTTAAGAATGCGACCGACGGCACGTTGCAGTCGGCCATCGATGCGATCAAGGCCGCTTCGAGTGCCCACTCCTTCATGGGTATCGATCGTAATGGTCAGGTGGTCATTGCCGAGACACTGGGCAATCGCTATGGTCACGTGGTCATGCGGGGCGGCAAGGAGGGTCCCAACTACGGCGAAGAGTATGTCGCCTTTACCGAGGCGCTGCTGCGTCGAGCCCGGATCGACAATGGTCTGCTCATCGACTGCAGCCACGACAACTCGAACAAGGACTATCGCTTGCAGGGGAAGGTCTGTCAGGATGTGATACGACAACGGCAAGCGGGCAATTCACGCATCGTGGGCGTCATGTTGGAGAGTTTCCTGAACGAGGGCAAGCAGGCCTTCGACAAGCCGGAGAACCTTCAGTATGGCGTCTCTGTCACGGATAGCTGTCTGGGCTGGGCGGAAACCGAGACCTTGGTGCGCGAGTTGGCCGCCGTCAGTCCGGCGAGCGTCTAGTGCTTTGTAACAAGAGAGAATCCATCAGGTTGAGTTTTTCAAAGTACCGGAAGCCAGCCAAGAAATCGGTCATTTTAGCATTTCTTCCACAAACTGTTTTGCCTCGGTGAGACTGAGTTTGTAAACGCGGCGTGCCAGCTTGGTGGCGGCCATGAGATTGCCTCGTTCCGCCAGGTGAAGGATCTTGTCATCCATGCTCCTCCGTTCCCTTTCCCGGTCTCCCGTGAGGTCAGCCACCTCTCTCTTTAGACTGTCTATGGTGACGTTCTATCGGGCGTCTATAGCTTGACAGTGTTTCCCAATTCTAAGGAGACAAGAACGATGGGTGCGTTGTGGAACAACACCAAGACCGCCATGTTGATGGGCTCCCTGATGGGGCTATTGATGGGTCTAGGATATATGCTGAGGGGACCGCAGGCCGTATTGCCTGCCCTGTTGATCGGCGGCGGGGTGAACATCATCGCCTTCTTTTTCAGCGACAAGATTGCCTTGGCCACCATGCGGGCCAGGAAGATCGGTCCCCAGGAAGATCCGGCCCTGTGGCAGATGGTAGAGCGCCTTGACAGCGCCAGCCGCCAAATCCCATTGAGAGTCCCCGAGGCCCAGGCCAATATGTTCATCGTGGCCCCGCTCACCGGGCGTGACATGGCCAAACTCTTCATGACCCACCCGCCCATGGACGAGCGAATCAGACGTCTAAAGGCGATGGGATAGCATGTGGAAATTGAAACTTGAGAACTGAGAAGTGCAAATTGAGAATCGGCGATGTCCCTCCAATTTTAAGTTCTCAATTCTCAATTTCAAATTCAATTATCCTTGCGCTCGATGATCTGCTTCAACACGAAGGGTAGGATCCCGCCCCATTTCAGGTAGTCCAACTCCGGGGCGGTATCGATGCGGACCGTTAAGGTCAGTTCTTGTTGCGACCCATCGCTGCGGTGGATGGTCAGGGCCAGGGTGCCGCGTGGCTCCAAGGTGGCGACTCCTCTGAGGTCAAAGGTTTCCGAGCCGTCGAGTTTGAGAGAAGCGACGGTGGTGCCTGCGGGCAGTTCCAAGGGCAGCACGCCCATGCCGACCAGGTTGGAACGATGGATGCGTTCATAACTCTCCACGATGACCGCTTTTACACCGAGGAGTTTCGTGCCTTTGGCCGCCCAGTCGCGGGAAGAGCCCATGCCGTAGTCCTTGCCGGCGAAGACGACCAGCGGTGTTGCCGATTCTTTGTAACGCTCAGCGGCCTCAAACATCGACATTTGTTCCGGCGGTCCGGCAGCAGGGTAGAACAGGGTCACGCCACCGGTCGAGCCGGGGACCATGAGATTCTTGATCTTGACATTGCCGAAGGTACCGCGGGTCATGACCCGATCGTTTCCTCGCCGTGCACCGAAGGAGTTGAATTCGTTGACGGGGACACCCTGTTCCTTCAGGAACAGCCCCGCGGGTGAGTCTGCACCGATCCTGCCGGCCGGTGAGATATGATCGGTTGTCACGCTGTCACCGAAGAGACCCAGAGGCCGAGCACCCTGGATGTCCTGCAACGGCTCCGGTTCGTCCCCGGTAAAACCGTCAAAGAAGGGTGGCTCCTGAATGTAGGTGGAATCCGCCTTCCACTCGTAGACGGGTCCGGTCGCAAAGGCCAGTTGCTGCCAAATCTCCGGTCCCTTCATGGCCTCTTCATAGAGGCGGGTATAGGCCTCGGGCTGCATGCAGTCTAGCATCGTGGCGTTGATCGCCTGGGAGCTGGGCCACAGGTCTTTCAAATACACGTCTTTGCCCTCTCGATCCTGACCGATGGCGTCCTCTATCAGATTGATGTTGACCGTTCCGGCCAGGGCCAAGGCCACCACCAGCGGGGGGGACATCAAGAAGTTCGAGCGTATGGTAGGATGAATGCGTGCTTCGAAATTCCGGTTCCCGGAGAGCACGGCTGCGGCGATGATGTCGTGGTCCGCCAGGGCCGCTTCAATCGACTTTTCCAACGGCCCGGAATTGCCGATACAGGTGGTGCAGCCATACCCGACGGTTTGGAAACCCAATTGGTCCAGTTCGGCCTGCAGGCCCGCTTTGGTCAGATAGTCGGTGACGACATGGGAGCCGGGGGCCAGCGAGGTCTTGACGCCATCGGGCACACGCAGGCCCCGGGCGTTGGCCTCCCGGGCCAACAGGCCTGCGGCAATCATGACGGCGGGGTTCGAGGTATTCGTGCAACTGGTGATGGCGGCGATCACAATATCACCGTCGGACAGTTGCCGTTCCTGCCCCCCTTCGGGGTGAATGGTGACGCTGTCTCCGGTTCGGTGGGCCTGTCGGGCGAATTGGTCAAAGGTCCTTCCTAACTCGGGCAGGGCCATAAGCTGCTGAGGCAACGTGGGGCCCGCGACGGAGGGAACGACGGACGCCAGATCAATCGTCAAGGTCTTTGTGTAGGTCGGCATCGGTTTGTCGGGTGTCCACAGCATTTGCTGGGCCTCGTGAAACACCAGGGGTAAAGAGCCGTCGCGACCGGTCGCCTCCAGATATTCCGCGCTGACCGCGTCAAAAGGAAAGAAACCAATGGTTGCGCCATATTCCGGCGCCATGTTGGCAATGGTGGCCCGGTCGGGTAGGGACAGGGTTCTTGTGCCTTCGCCTACAAACTCCACGAACTTATTGACCACGCCCTCGCGACGCAGGATCTCCGTAATGGTCAAGACCAGATCGGTGGCGGTGGCTCCTTCTGAGAGTTCGCCCCTCAATTCCACGCCGATGACTTCCGGTGCCAGGATCTGCAGAGGCTGTCCCAGCATGGCCGCTTCGGCTTCAATGCCGCCGACACCCCAGCCCACCACGCCGAGGCCGTTGATCATCGTCGTATGGCTGTCCGTGCCCACCAGCGTATCCGGCACGTGCAATCCATCGACGATCGAATATCCCCGGGCCATGTGTTCGAGATTGACCTGGTGCACGATCCCCGCGTTGGGCGGCACGATGCCGAGTGTTGCGAAGGCCTGCTGTCCCCATTTGAGGAATTCATAGCGTTCGCCATTTCTTTGGAATTCAATTTTCCTGTTCTGATCCAGGGCTTCGGCGCTGCCGGCCTTGTCGACCTGAATCGAATGGTCGACCACCAGATCGGCCCGTACCACCGGTTCCACGATGCTGGGATCCCGGCCCAGCCGGGCGACTGCCGAGCGCATGGCCGCGAAGTCCACGACTGCAGGGACACCGGTGAAGTCCTGCATCACCACCCGACTGACCACCAGCGGAATCTCAATGGCTTTGGTGCCCGCATGGTCGGCCCAGCCTCCCAGATCTCGCAGATGTTCGACGGTGACGCCATTTTGACCCACATTCCGCCCCACGCTCTCGAGGATGGGACGCAGAGAATAGGGGAGCCGCTCCAGGTCGATGCCGAATTGACGAGCCGTTTCCGGCAGACTGTAGTAGGTCACCTCATGCGGGCCAACGTCGTGGAGCCGTCTCACGAACTGTTTGGGATCGGACTGTGTGATGGTCATCTTCGTATCGTCCTTCAGTAAAAGCATGCTTCCGGGGGACCGCGTTTGTGCTGCTTCGATAAAACGGTTGATCGCCTACGGATATACCATAGCCAAGGGAATTGCTCAATAGCTCGCCCGGATGCGCTGCTGAGGCCGCACTCCTGTTTCATCCTATCCGCAGCTTATCCACGGGCGCCGTGTGGTGATACATGTTCCGCGTATTCGCATCCATGAGCCCCACACTATTGAGAGGCCTGATTGCCTCCCGAACCCGATTGACGAAGCGGCGAATCGGGTCTCTTGAAAAGCCAGACGCCTGCAACTGCCTGACCTCCTCTTCGACCCGTGATACCATGCCCTTGACGAGCGCATCGTCTGCACAGAGGAATTGATCATCCATTCCCTCCAGACCCGCCGTGCCGAGCCTGGATTCAAACCTGATGGCGGCGACGAAGTACAGCATGGAAAAGGCCGAGAAAGCGGAGAAATCGGGCATGGTCCGATAGCAGCCGGCGACCAGGCGATCCAGAAAGCGGATCTCCGCGCGCATCGCCTCCCCCAGGGCAAGAATGGACGAGGACCAAGCCGGTGTGTTCCACTGACTTTCAAAGAGATGGGCCAGGCGCCAGACGACCGAGAACGTGTGGGCGATGCCGGTGCTGTGGAGCGGATCGATGAATCCCGCGCTAAGGGGCAAACAGATCCATCCCTCTCCGGCCGCACGCTCGGCCAGGTATTGAAGTCGATCCGTGGCGACGACACCCGCGGCCGGGGCGACGATCCTCGCGTCTAAAAACTGCTGTTTCAACGAGGGGTAGGTCGACAAGAATGAATCCCAGGCGCCCTTGGCGTCCGGGGGGTGGGGGCGAGAGGCCGCCGGGCCCGATATCACGAAACCGGCACTCATGACGCCACTGTCGAAGGTCAACTGCCACATCCATGCCTGATCCAGCACATGGTGCAGAGCGGCCCGATCACAGGGATAGGGGTGGTCCTGCCTGCCGGCACCCCAAGTCTCCAACAACTCGTCCCACGAGGTGACACCCTCGAAATGGGCATAGAGGCTGCGCGAATGAGTCTTGAGCCCATCGGGCTGTTTGGCAATGCCCAGTGCGGCCAATAGCGTACCGGCCGGCCCCGTGGCATCTACGACAAAACGACAGTGACATTCGACCTCTTGATGGCCTGATTGCCCTTGGATCGTCCAGCGTGACGTTTTTGTGATCCGTCGAACTTGCATGTTTTCGATGAGGTCAACGCCCATGGATCTGGCCTGTTGGGCCAGGAAGGCGTCGATGTCCCTGCGGAGCCAATGGGAGTCGGCGGTCTCGGCGTTGGTGCTGGCCGCGACCAGCAGTTCGTTTCGGTGATCGGGATGAACTTGAAAGGCCTGGCCGGGTGTGTGGCCAAAGTAGCTGAAGCCCCGTTTGAGACCGATGGAGAGTTCCGGGTGGGCCCGGCGTGTTGCGCCATACGCGGCCAAGGGCGCAATCTCCGGCAGCGCATAGCGGCGGCAGACTCTCGCCAGCAGCATGTCGGCGATGGGTGTCGAGGACTCCCCGATGGTGAATCTTGGATGGACACAGCGGTCCATCATGACGACTCTTCGTCCCAGTCGGTGCAAGACCATCGCCAGCAGGCTGCCGCCCAGTCCCGAACCGAGGATGACAACATCACAGTCGATCCTGTTCATGGCCTCGCCTCACAACGACAGCGAACCGGCGCTTCCCACGCCTGGCTCAGGTTCATGCGATTGAGCCGCTGGATGCGGGCCTCGGCGCAGCGGGAACAGTGGGCGAAGCGCTGGGCATCCCAGAGATCGACGAACACCCGCCCTCGCTTCATGGCCAATCCTCGAGTCAACACTGTTTCCAGGGAGGACAGTCGGGGTGAGGAAAAGTGGCCCTGCGCTTCCAGTTGTTCCATGATCCCGTTGCCGGCCCGCGTGGGGATGACGGCGCAACAGGTCACGCCCCGGGAAAAGGCGTGATCCATCGATTTGATGGCCCACTCGACACCCTCTACCTCAGAGAGAAAGGGGGGACGCAACAGGATGAAGGCACGGACCGCAATGTCACCGGCCAACAGGCGTTCGACCGCACGATCGAAGTCATCCACCGTCATCTCCTTGTTGAGCCGAGGCAAGACCGTGGGATGAATGGTCTCCAGTCCCAGGGCGATCTCGAAGCGACCGGCCAGCATTGATTTGAAGCGTAGGCAGCGGTCGTCACAGAGCCGGGGATGGTTCTCCACCGTGACATGGGCAAAGGGTCGGGCCAATTGGGCGATCTCGGGCCAGTCTTCTTGCGGGATCGCGCGGCGATCGAAGAAGTTGCCGCTGTTGTAGAGTTTGAGATGGGTCGCCGGCTTCAGACGCGTCAGTGCGAAACGCATTTGCTGCGGGATCACGCCGGGTGGAGTGGGGCCGTCCAGGGTGTGCCGCCAGAGGTCGCACATCAAACAGCGAAAGGGACACTCGCTGTTGCTTAGAAAGAGTGTCGCGACCTCGACGACTCCACCATGGGCTGCACGCTCGGGTTCGACGAAGAAGGCGTAAGGACGATCGACGGGCACCGGGTGCCTGTCACCCCGGGCGGCCATGATGGCCTCTGTCGTTAGGATGGCCGAATCGAAGTCGCCTGGCGTCTCACCCATAGATCTCCGCGAACGCCCGACGAAATGCGCCGGCATCCGTGGGGAAGAGACCGGCAAATGTCGACTCATCCACGGCCCCCTCTTGGAAGCGCCGCTTCTCGTGGACCGGCATGCGGATGCCGGTGATCGCCTCCACGCCGCGGCGGGTGACCTCGCCTTTCAAGGCGTAGAGTTTGTCATGTTGCCAGTTCGTCAGCTCCACGAAGGGGATACCCTCGGCCGTCTGCACGACATTGGGGGTGGCGAAGGGACTGAATCCCACGAACCCCAGTTGGGCGGCCGGGGCATAGGTGCGAACATGCCCACGGCTCTGGCCGCCGCTGTAGGTCAGCGAGTGTTTCACCGCATCCACCCCCCAACCCTCCTGATAGAAGAAGGGGTTGTTGAGTACGCTGTGGATGGTCAGCTCGGGGTTTTCTTCGATGGGGTAGTCTCGTAGATTCTCATCGCCGCCGTCGCCGTCAAGCAGATGGGTCCAATCGGGATAACGTCGTCGAATACCCTCACAGAGGGCCAGGGCCATGGTGGCCGACTGTACGTCCAGGGGTTTGTAGTCTTCGATGGTGCGAATGGTCTTGCGATAGTCGAGGTCACGGGCCGACACCTCGATCGGTTCCAAGAAGATCTCCAGTCCCACCTGTTTCAAAAAGTCAGCGGCCTGCGAGGAGTCCTCGCCGAGATTCTCCACGGACAGGGTAAAGGCCTTCAAACGCGCCGGCGATTCACCGCGTCGTAGCAGAAGATGGTAGGTCAACAGCAGGATCGCACCACTGTCGATGCCCCCGGAGAAGAGCACGCCGATGGGCTCCCGGGCATCGATATGGTCCAACCAGCGCCCGATCTCCTGGGCGACGGCGCCCATGTAGACCTCTCCGATCCGATCCAGATCCGTATCGAGCGTGTCGCGGCGGGAGGCCAGGAAGCGGGTGTAGGTCGGATTGGGATCGGGACAACCGAGCAGGGCCAACTCCGTGATGTGATGGGCGGGAATCATGCGGGTGTAAGAGGGATGAAATTGGTCATCGAGTCCCTCTTGCTGGAGAAAACCGTGCAGTTCATCGATGCGTTCGGCGATCACCAGCAGCGGTCCCTCCTGCTGCTTGGCCAGGAAGAAGCGCATAGGACGTCCGATGGACCGAGCCATTCTGACGGTCGTTCCCCTCTTCGAAACCAGCGCATACTGGCCGTCGATCTCTCGCACCCGGTCGGCGTCACCGGAACCGACCCGTTCGATGGCCTCGTCAAGGGACATGTTGAAGAGGAGGTTGTCCCCGGGATCGAGCAGGTTGACCATCTTCTCTTGGGTGGCGGGTGAAACCATGGCGATACTCCATTATCCTATTATTCGGTTCAAATTACGGCGTTCGGGCTCCAAGCCCCTTTCGTCACCGTTCACCGAACATTCCGAACAGAAACGAACCGGAGAATATCGAACAAGGAATGTCCAATGATGAAGTTACTGAACGGCGAAGTCGACACACCGTTCCTGGGAATCAAGCTCAGACTCCTTCGACATTCTGCTGTTCTCTGTTCGATATTTTGCGGTTCAACCCATTTTCGCAACCGCCTTATCCAATGGCCTCCAGGGCCTTGGGCACGGTCTCCAGGGGTTTGACCTTGTACTCGCATTGGAGGATCTTGCCCTCTTCATCGATCAGGAAGGAGGAGCGAATGATCCCCTCATACTCCTTGCCGTAGTTTTTCTTCAGGCCCCAGACGCCGTAGGCCTCCGCGACCTTGTGGTCTTCGTCGGCCAGTAGGGGGAAGCCCAGGTCATGATCGCAGTCAAACTTTTTCTGATTCTTCGGCGGATCGGGACTCATGCCCAGGGGGGCGATGTTGTTCTTCTTGAGTTTTTCTAGCGACTGGCTTACGTCGATCGACTGTGTGGTACAGCCGGGCGTGTTGGCCTTGGGATAGAAGTAGAGGAGAACCTTTCGTCCCTTGAGATCGCCGAGTTTAACGGTCTTGTCGTCTTGATCGAGCAATTCAAATGGGGGCGCCCTGTCACCCACGTTCAGTTGTGCCATGATGACTCCTTCAGTGCTAACATTTTGGCTCGACGGCAGGTAGATACCTTCCTACTCGTAATCGTAATCGTAATCGTAACCGTAACCGTTCTCTTGCTCGTCTTCGAATTCAAGTCTTAAAAACCGATGACGATTAGCGCTGCGCTGAGCACGAGCACGAAAACCGGACGGCAGTCGCAGCATACCGCGATGTTGTCTTACTGGAGCGTGATTATATCATCCACGTGGGACAATGCCATACGAAAACGGCGTTAGCGCCTCCCTGTCGACGGGGGGGACCGGGTAGGGTTCAGGGCGATCCCTTACGGCACGTGGGAGTGCATCTATCACTAACAGGGATGACAATTCAAGGAGAAAACCGGCCTGGTCCAGTTCAGGGTCGCAGTGTCGATTGTTGTCGTTGACGACACATGAATTGATCTTCGACGATCAAGAATCTCATGCCCGATGTCCTTCGTGATGTTCTTGTGGGGACAGGCGAGTGCCGTCCTCGTCTTCAGTTTCCGACAGCACCTCTTCATGTCGGCTTTTCGCGATCTCCATCCAGTCTGATTGAGACAGGAAGGACACCAGCGTTTCGAAGGCGGTCTCCATGGCGGCATAGAGGGCCTCAACACAACTCATGTCCCCTTCTCGGCCCGCCGTTTCCAGCTGTAACGCGGCCTCGGCCACGGCGGCGGCGGCGATGGTTGCGGCAGAGCCCTTCATCGAATGAGCCAGCGAGTTGATGCTCTCCGCATCTTTCGATTTTACCGCCTCGCCCAACGCCACGATTTGGTCTGGACTCTGCGTGAACCATGCCTCGACGACGTCCTGGATCAGGTCTTCATCGTGGTCCATTATGTGGGTCAGCTTTGTCCAGCTGATGACGTCCTCTTCGACGGAGGAGCCGGTCTCGGTCTTTTGCAACCACTTGGACAGCATTGCCTGTAGCCTCTCTTTGGTTATGGGTTTGGGAATATAGTCATTCATGCCAGCATCCAGGCAGCGCTCTCGATCCCCCTTCATGGCGTTTGCCGTCATGGCCAAAATGGGCAATTCGGTGCTGGAAAACGCGCGACGGATCTCCTTCGTCGCCTCGTAGCCGTCCTTGTGGGGCATCTGACAGTCCATGAATATGAGGTCATAGGGGAAGCGGAATGCCGATTCGACCCCCTCGCACCCGTCTGCCGCCACGTCAACTCGGCAGCCCAGTTTGGCCAGTATGGATTTGGCCACCAGCTGGTTGGTCGCGTTGTCTTCGACCAGAAGAATCCGAGCTTCAAATGTTGCATCGGGGCGTATCTCGTCTTCCTGCTCATTCCCTTCGGGAGCTTCGTGGTGAATGGGTAAGGATAGCTCAAACCAAAATGTTGATCCGACCCCTGGCTCACTCGTGGCGCCGATGCGGCCGTCCATGAGATCGATCAGTTGTTTCGATATGGACAATCCCAAACCCGTACCCCCGAATTCCCGGGTAATCGATGCATCCGCTTGGTTGAATCGCTCAAAGATCAGAGCGAATTGCTCTGGTGCGATGCCAATCCCCTCATCGACGACCTCCACGTGTAGTAAGGCGTCGTCCCCTGTTCGGGCGACACAAGACACCGATAGGGTCACGTTCCCGTCATGTGTAAACTTGACGGCGTTGCCGGCAAGATTCATCAACACCTGCCGGATCCGCCCTTCGTCTCCAACCAGTCGTGTCACGGCGCACTTCTTGTCTTCAACCGTGAGCTTGACCCGCTGTACCTCGGCACGATTCTGCAAGAGATCGGCAACCCCGCGTAACATTGCGCAAGGGTCAAAGGGAATGGGTTCGATGGCGAGCTTTCCGGTTTCGATTTTCGAGAAATCCAGAATATCGTTGATGATAGAGAGTAGGCCGTTGGCTGAATCCGTGATGGTATTTGCCTGCAAACGTTGCTCTTCATCAAGGTTCGTCTCCATGAGCAGCGATGTCATGCCGATGACACCGTTCAGCGGCGTACGGATTTCATGACTCATGTTGGCCAGAAACTCCGACTTCGATCGACTCGCAGCCTCCGCCGCCTGCCGAGCTTTTTCGGCCGCCTTTTGCATCTTTGCCTGATCTTGCAGCAGATTCAAGGAAGCCCGGCGGGCCCGATCCAGCTCGCCAACCTTGCGTTGCAGGTCCTCCTGTGTCTTCTCCAGCACTTCTCGCTCCCCGGCGAGTTCTTCGAGATAGTTCTGCGCCTTTTTCTCGGCCTTGGACCGGTCACTGATGTCTCTGACGACAACTACATACACACGTCTCTCGTGCACACCACTGCCGAGGGTGACACTCACCTCCGCAGGGAATGTCTCCCGATCGCCGCACCTTCCGATATAGCGTTTGTGTTGCGCGTTTTCCACGTCGAACAGCGTGTTCAGGAGCTCTTGATTGCCGCGATTATCAGAGTCGGGACTCTCCAGCAGGACGAGGATGGACGCGCCGACTATCTCCTCGCTTTTCCGCCGGAATATACGTTCCGCACCAGGATTGAAACTCTTGATCTCGCCGCGGTCTGAGATCATCAGCAGGCCATCGTGCATCTCGCGGACCATGGTGTCGGCGGAGGCAATGACGTCTTGCAAGGAGTCCAAGACGGTGTTATAGCGGCTCGCGATCTGACCCACCTCCGTATAGGGCTCGACGGGGGCGCGGAGGGACAGATCCCCGGTTGAGGCCTGCTCTTGCATCGTTCCCAGGAGGTCCACGAGTTCGGTGGTTGCGCCATGTTCTGCGAAATTCAAACCGTCGGCTTCATCCTGCCTGGAAATGCGGAGGGTCCAGACTCGATGCACTATCCGGAAAGCGATGTACGTCGAACCGAAGGTCCAAACAAAGCAGGCCATGACGCCCACCAGTTGCGCGCCTATTTGGGCCATTCTTCCCAGGCCCGTACCCAGTGTGGTGAGATCCCCAAAGATGCCCACAGCCACGGTGCCCCAAATTCCCGCCCCAACGTGCACGGGCACCGCACCCACGACGTCGTCGATTTTGAACTTCTCGAGCAGCGAGGTAATCCCGAGCATGACCAGGCCGCCAACGGCGCCGATGACCAGCGCCTCTGGCTGGGGGTGACGGCAAAGCACCCCGCGGTAATGGCGACAAGACCCGCCAGAGAGCCGTTCATGACGGCGTCGGGCCGGGCGTACCCTACCCGCACCCAATCCACCAGCAGCGCCGTGCACAACCCGGCACAGCCCGCCAAAATCGTGTTGGCCACAATGCCCGGAACCGCCCCATTCATGGCAAGAGTGCTACCCCCGTTGAATCCCATCCAGCCAACCCAGAGCAGGAGGGTTCCCAACATGGCCATGGGGATGTTGTGCCCCGGTGGGTTCTTGCACCCGTGATCGAACCGGCCCGTCCTGGGTCCGATGACCAGGACGAGTGCCAACGCGGCCCAGCCTCCTACGCTGTGCACCACAGTGCTGCCGGCAAAATCGACGAACCCGAGCATTCCCAACCACCCATGAGTACTGCCGTCTTCCAAGCCATTCCAGACCCAGTGTCCGAATATGACGTATGCCCCGGTGATGAGCGCCGATGCGACCAAGTAGCCGCCGAATCGCATACGTTCCGCAACGGCGCCGGATACGATCGTGACCGCAGTGCCGCAAAAGACAAGCTGAAAGACGAAGAAGGCCGTGTGTCCCGGTGACTCGCCCCCGTTCCCGAAGCAATCCAGGCTGCCAATGAGGCCTGATTGGGTTGCTCCGAACATCAGGGAGAAACCAAAGAGGGTGAAGAGGAGGCCTGAAAGCCCGAAGTCGGTGACGTTCTTCAGCGCCACGTTGATGCTGTTCTTCGTGCGGGTCAAGCCCGTTTCCAGGCAGAGGAACCCTGCTTGCATGAGGAACACCAGGGCTGCAGACAGCAGGATCCACAGCATGTCGATAGTCTCTTGTGGGCTCAAATGGACTCTCCGCAGTCATCGGCAGCGAAGGATGCGACTTCGTAGATCGGGGTCTCACCGGCCTGCATCCGAGCGGCGTCCACCTCGTTCTTGAGTTCGATCATTCGCAGTTCGCGGTCGACCGCGAGTTTGTTGAACGCCTCGAGATCGCGTCTTCGATCTTCGGCATCGTCGACGGCTTGGCGTAATCGCGCCTGCGAAACTTTATCCTCGGTCACATCGCGCAGGCAAATCGTGTAGAACGTGTTTCCCTCCAGGCGGGCCTGTTTCGCGAATACCTCTACTGTTATCGACTCGTTGCCCGGACGCGTTATGCCCATGAGGGTCCGGTGGTTTGCTTCGCCCGAGAGATAACGGTCGACTCCGTGGTTGGCATCGCTTTGCCATGCGTCGTCGGTCGAGTTCAAAACTGCATCGAGGCTCTTTCCGAGCGCATCGCTGCGAGGAAACACCAGCAACTCCTCGGCTGCTCGGTTGTATTCGCTGATCGATCCCAGAGTATCGACGCCGATAACCGCTTCCCCAAGTGTTTCCAGGATGGCCGACTTCTGGGCCTGATTCGCCTGCAACGCCAGTTCGACCTGTCCCCGTCCCGACGATTCGCGCGCCAGCTGATCCTCTCGGTCCTGTATGATAACGAGCGAGCGTCGGCGCAGACGAACCATGAGAAATATGAAAATCGACAGGGACCCCAGCGCGGCAAAGGCGCCCATCTGCCACAACTCCCAGAACTGCGCCCGAGTACGGGCGATCGCTGCATCCAGCGGCAAAATGACCTCGAGCACGCCGCGCACGTCTCCCACCTGCCAGTCCCGTTTTGGAGAGTCGGCATGAGAGTTGTGGCATCCTATGCAGGCGGGCCGCATGATGTCCGCGCGGGCGTAGCGGATGGACGGTCGCCCCTGGTAGTCTTCGAATCGGACGTAGGGCATGGCAGGCTTGTTGCGCAGGAATTGAAGTGCATCACGTTCAAAATCGTCTCGCGGTCCACCCGAGTTGGACCGCCATGGGAATGGATAGTCACTGTACAGACGGGTCGAGCCACCCGAAGCCTCCTCGCTCAATCGATTGCCGAGAAGAATACTCAACGTCGCCGGAAGAGGGATAGCGCCGGATTTCTCATGGTAGTCGTGGGTCACGGCGATGCCGTGATCTTTTACCCTGGCGACCACCTCGGAGGTGTAGAGGGTCCGAAATTCCTCCAGCGCCTTAGCGTACTGGCGGGCGCTTTCCTCTGCGTTGGTTCGGACGAGGTCTTCTTCCAGACTCACAAGCTGCCAGATCAACAGGCCGAGACCGAGGGCGAAGACCAGGGCAACCATCCATGTCGACCGATCGATGCTGCCCAGGGAAACGGCAGTTCCGCTCGCTTGTTCCTTGCTAACCATGACCGACCCCGTTTTCGTGCGGGTTTGTTTCCAGTAGCCTCCTGGGAGTTCACCTGCTCACGCAGGGGGATCGCTCCCTTGAGTTAAATTGACCGCTAGTGTGAGGTCCTTGAAGAGAATCCATGGCGGACTCATCTCGTCTGCGAGCGTTTTCACTGGCGCGCCTTAATTCCATGCTTTACAATGACTTCCGATGAAAAGAGCTTTGAAACGCCCACTTTTTTATCAGAAAGGTAAGTCATGGAAGACAAACGCGTGACAGCCGAAGAAATCATGGCGGAAATAGACCTTGATGTAAGGCAGATGGCCAAGACAGTGGCCGATGCTATACGGAAGCAAATACCGTTTCCTCCTCGTTTCCGACCAGCTTCAGAACCGTCTGATAAGTCTATCGCAAATCATCTTGCCAACGACCCCACCGAAAGCGGCTGCTGCCGGTCCTGCCGGAAAGAATGGCTCCTCTTTGAACACAGCACGCCATCATTATCAGACTCAGGTTCTGTATGTGAGCCGCTGTGCAGCATGCACCATAGGAGTAATCTGGGTACAGGGTTCATGTCTAATCCAATAGAGTCGAATAACACTGAGGACCTTGGGGGCAGCTATGTCAAGTGAAGGGGATAATGCTTTGACCCAGGTAAAACCGGGAAAACCTTACCCAGCCACAGCAGTGACCAAGGCAAAAAATCCCGACAAAACAGTGTTAGGGACCGACAAAAAAATAACTTGAACTTTTGAATGCCCAATTGCACCCCATCTTTGACCGCGTCTCAATCGCGAAAACAGCGGCTTCCTTGGGTCAAATCTAGCTGCGAGAGCAGCATAAAAAGCATCCCAAGCAATCCGCGACGTATAACAGCTACGCCTGTGGTTCCGCTCAATCGGACGCGACCCAATATTGGGGCACACTTGGACCCCAAATTGTCCAACTTATTTCTTGCCGATCCCATAGTGCGCAAATGGAGACCTGCAAAATGAGAGTGACCATTAAAAACAAGTTGACCGCTGGTTTTGGAATTCTGTTAGTGCTGTTTGTTGCTTTCGGCGCGGTTGTTCTAATGAATATGGCGAATGTACAAGATCAATTCACTTATGTTATCGAACATGATGCGCCTGTCATCGCCAATGCCAACCGATTATTAAAACTCCTTGTGGATATGGAGACCGGCCAACGAGGTTTCTGTATTACGCAGAAAGAAGAGTTTCTTGAACCATACAACATGGCCCATCGGGACTTTTATGAATTGGTGAAGATCGAGAAAGAGTTAGTAAGGGATCATCGCGATCAGGTAGAAGCGCTGGAGAGAATCAAGGGGCTTGTCGACCGGTGGCATGAAACGGCTGCGAAGCCCGAGATTGCAATGGCCAGAAAAGTCTCTACACACGTGGTTGACGCCCAGCATCTTCAGGATGTCCTCAGAGAAGGCACGGGCAAAGAGCTAATGGACCGGTTCATGGCTTTGGGACATGATATCGAGGTTTCCTTCTCTGGCCGGGGAGATTGGGAGGGTGCGTTTGCCGTCGAGATTATCGAAAAGTGCATGGCCGACAGAGAGGACGGCCAGCGGGGCTTTTTGATTACAGGTGAAGAGGCGTTCTTGGAGAAATACACTGCCGGGGAACAGAAGAAGTTGCCAGCGTACTTTGCCAGACTGCGAACGATTGTTGGCAAAAGGGGTCTTGAGGATGAGTTGTCGGAAGACATAGACCAACTCGAACAACTGGCCCGTGAGTGGACCCTGAAAGCTGCTGAGCCGGAAATTGCCGCCCGCAGACAAATGAATGAACATCCTGAGTCTCTGAAGGACGTGGCAGCCTTGCTCGAAGCGGGTACGGGAAAGGTCTTGGTTGATAAGACCAGAGAGGAACTTGCCCATTTCATACACTTGGTAGAGGGACTTGCCGTACAGCGATATGCAACCGCTTTTGGTACCACTCGCAAGACCAGAAGCATAACGCTATGGCTGGTCGTTTTCTCGGTAGTATTTAGCGCTAGCGTAGCTGTATGGAGTATCCGACCGATACTCCATTCTGTCGGCAAAGTGCTAGAGGGCACGAAAGTCGTTGGCGCCGGAAATCTTGCACACAGGATTGAGATAGACAGCCAAGATGAAATCGGGCAACTGGCCGTTGCCTTTAATCAGATGACTGAAAAGATGAGTGTCACTCAGGGGAAACTCGTGGAAGCTTCTAAAATGGCTTCACTGGGTCGTATGGCTGCAGGTATAGCACATGAACTGAATCAGCCCATGGGGGCAGTTTTGCTGAATTCCCAGTCCATTGAGCTGTGCCTGGAAAGAGGTAAGCTGGATTTGGTTCAAGAGTTATGTGAAAAGAATGTGCAACAGGTCCGGAGGGCGTCAAATATCATGAATGCGCTTCGTCAGTTCAGCCATGAGGAGCAGGAAGTTGATCGGGTTCCATGTGACCTTAATAAACTGGTTGAGAATATGGTCCTGCTAGTGGAAAATGATTTCAAGCTGAAGGGCGTTCAATTGAAAAAACAGTTGAAGCCTAATCTGCCCCAATTAGTGGCAGTACCGGTGCATATCGAACAGATCGTCTCCAATATACTTCTTAATGCTCGGGATGCTCTTGAGGGATGTGATGAAAAGATCGTTCAGATTGACACGTATGAAGATCATGGAACGGTGATCCTGGAAATTAAAGATTCGGGCTGCGGTATTTCCGAGGAAAACCAGGCGAAAATATTTGATCCGTTTTTTACCACCAAGGGAGTTGGTAAGGGAACCGGCTTGGGTCTTTCACTCAGCTACGCAATGGTAAACTCCAACGGCGGTACAATATCGGTTGAAAGTGAAGTGGGAGTGGGAACCGTTTTTCGAATCGAATTTCAGTGCCATGAAGAGGTGTTAGCATGAGTATGACGATCTTATTGGTGGATGATGATGCCGCATTCAGGGAATCGGTGCGGCAGATGCTGGTTCTTGCAGAGTATGAAGTGCTGGAGGCTGAGGACGGAATAAAAGCGCTTGAACTTCTCAAGTCAGAGGTTGTAGATATTCTTCTTACGGATATTTTAATGCCTGACATGGAAGGTGTTGAACTGCGCAGCAAAGCACTGAAATTGAAGCCGGAACTTAAGGTTATTGGGATGACGGGCGGAGGACTCATGAGTGCTGAGAGTGTGACCGGGATGGCGGAAAGATTCTTTCACGTCTTTTTAAGGAAACCCTTCGACTGTCGGGAACTGCTTGATGGAATAACGACTGTTGAAAACTGGGTCGGACCTGAACCCGTCGTTAGTAAGCAGTAGTCGGTCCTCAGTGACCGGTGAGATAGTGGAGTAAGTGCTCGTGTTCCGAAAAGTCGGGGCAGATGAGTTGGGCGCCGGCTTCGATCAGGCGGGTGCGCTTTTTTGAGTCGATTCCCTTATGCCGCACCTCATCGCTGGCGATGCCGATTGCCAGAGCTTGCTGGCGACGGGCCTCTCGAATTTCCACCGGGCCGTCGCCGAAGACGGCCAATTGCGGCCCGCGGAGTCGATGCTTGCTCATGATGCGGTCCATGACGATCTTTTTCGAATACTGGGTGATGTCTCCCACTGCGCCGAAGATCCCGCCGTTGAAGAGATCCGCATAGCCCAGCGCCCTGGCCTCATTCACCACGTCCTCGTGGTCGGTGCCGCTGGCCAGATGGAGGGTGATGTGATGTGCCCGCAGGGCCCGGAGAAAATCGACGGCTCCTCTGATCTGATAGGTTTGGACGTCCGTCGACCCCCGGGTCAGTCTCTCCAGCCGTTGCCGGACGAGGTCGCAGATGCGCTCGTTGTAGATGGCCTTGTAGGCGACGTCGTCGAGCACTTGATCTGCCGGCACGAAGCCGAATTCGCGCACCATGTCGACCAGGGCCTCCATCTGTAGGAGGGTCTGGATGCCGGTGGACTGATCGATGCAGGCCTCGACGCGTCGCGCCACTCGGTCATGGAGTGCGTCGTTCTGGCCGGCGCGGGGACGCCCGAGGATCGCCTCGATCATCATGGGCGACATGATCTCCTGCCACCCCTGACGGAGCGTGCTGATCGTGCCGTCATGGTCGAAGACCACATGCGTGACCTGACCCGTCGGCACGGACGAGGTGCAGCGTTCGATGTGCGTATTCGGCAGAAACTGGGCCCGGCCCGAATCGGCCGCCAACTGGGGCTGGTGGACGTAGTTCGCGTCCCGAGCCAAGTGCAGGATTTCGGCAGGGGACGCCGTGCCCGTTTGATAGCGCTTCTGAACCGTGACGCCGGCGGCAAGGTTGGCGAACTCTGCCGTTTCCGCGGTGGAAACGCCGGCCCCCAGGCAGAGGGCCAAGGCACTGAGGACGGTGTCACCCGCACCGACGGGATCCAGTTTGGGCCAGAGCCGCAGGCCTGGCACGTCGTGCAGACGCTCTCCATCCAGCGCCAGAATGCCCCGGGATCCTCGTGTGAGGAAGACGGGCTGGCGGCTTTGATCGAACAGCCTCTGTGCGTAGCGCTGCACCTCTGTTGGCGAGGGGACCTCCTCGGCGGCGAGTTGCACGCCATTGATCTGGGCGGCTTCGCGTTCGTTGATCTTTCGCACGACGTGTTTGAAGCGCTGCCCGTAGTGACGTGAATCCAGCAAGACCACCTTGTTGGGGTAACGGGCAAAGAGCGCATTGGCCTGCTCGATAAAGGCGTCGTGAGGGATGCTCCCCGGCACCTGCTGGTTCACGATGACGACATCCACCTCCTGCAGCGCCGCTTCGATGCCCTTCAGTAGCACTCGGTCCGTGGCCTGTGTGCGGCGGTTCAGGAATCCGAAATCGAAGCGGGCCTGCTCGCGGTCTTCGAGATGAGGTTTGGCAAAGGTCACCGTGTCAAACGTTTCTTCCTGCACGATGAGATGGGCCAGATCGACGTCCAGGCCGTCGAGTTGACGGCGGAGTTCTCGACCGAAGGGATCGTCACCGGTGACACCGATGGCCCGGATGGCGCCGGGCTCCAGCGCCGCCAGATTGGCGACCACATTGGCGGCGCCTCCCAGGGTGTAGTTCTGCTTGGCGACGGCTCGGCCCACCTGCCCCGTCTCCACCGAGATCTCCGAGCCGGCCGGATCCAGCATCCAGTAGGCATCCAGGCAGAAATCGCCGTAGACGGCGACCCTTACCTGCTTGATGTCGGCGAGGATTTCTTGGAGTCGTCGTTCTTGCATGGGGATCCGTCTACCTACCTTCGTAATCGTAATCGTTGTCGTAGTCGATACCTCTATCGAACCCATTGGCTGGTTCGATTACGATTACGACAACGACAACGATCAACCGTGTGAGCCCGGAGTGAACCAGGCCAAGATTAGGGAAACTGTGGTCGATAGTCTAGCTCGGCCAGCGGACTAGAGGCGATTCATCAAGGCTTCCAGACGCTTGATGCACTGAATCATGCAGCGGATGGTGTGATAGTTCACCTTCCAGGAGTGGCTCATATGTGTCCAGATCGGTTTCCCCTCGCGCGTCAGGAGGGGCCACCACTCGCCCACTTCATGATGAATGCCCTTGTCAAAGACGAAGCGATGGACGGATTCATAGGCATCCCAATAGGGATCGATGCCGAAGTGCAGACAGCCTTCCAACATGCCGATCATGACTTCGGCCTGCTGCCAGAACTCCTTTTCCCGGTCGTACACACCACCGGCATGGGGTCCTTCCACGTAGACGCCCCCATACTCGGGATCGATGCCATTCGTTCTGCCGTGATCCATCGCCCGTTGGATGTCCTCTTGGTAGTCGGTCCAGCCCGCATCGAGGACACGGGTGGCGTGGGCCAGCAGCCAGGCGAACTCGACATTGTGACCGGCGGAGGTGGTGTCCCGGGCATTGGATTTCGTGCCTTCGTCGGTAAATCGATCCCAACCCCAAACGACATCGAACTTGATCTGGGGCGCGACGCTCCAATCCCCCCAGAACTGGGGGATGCCCGTGCCATACTCGGGGTGCAACATGCGTGTGCGGAGCAGCCCAATGGTCTCCAAGAGGGTCCGTCGGTGCAGCGGGTCCTGGGAACACTCGTACAGCGTGGTGTAGGCCTCCATCAGGTGCATATGGACATCGAGTGTCTTGCGGTCGCCTCCCTGAGCGCCGGGCCCGCACAGGTCCCAGTCCCGTTCGAACATCTCCCAGTAGCCGCCATGCAGCGTGTCGGCGCAGTGCTTCTTGACGAGATCGAACACGTTCTTGGCATACTTGAGGCCCCGTTTGTCACCCGTGGCCAGGGTGTATTCGCTCAGGGCATACATGGCGAAGCTCAGGCCGTAGAGGATCTTCTTGTCGATGGCGCATTGACCTGCCCGAGTCACCGTCCAGTAAAAGCCGCCGTGCTGCCGATCCCACATCTTGTCGATCAGGAAATCGACGCCCTCTTTCGCCAGGCGGCCGCACTGTCCCTCGCCGTAGCCGGCCCGATGGGCAGCCGCCATGGCGTAGATCGTGCGCGTCTGGGCAATGAGCGATTTTTCATCCTCACCGCTGTCCTGGCCGTCCCGGTCGAAGTGGGTGATGAAGCCTCCATGTTGATCGTCTTTGCAGCGCGATAGCCAGAAGGGCAGCAATTCGCTCGTCAGGTGATGTTTGCACTCCTCCAAACATATTGACACCTTCTTGGCCGTGGCCGCCATGACTTGACCTCCCAATCACTATCTGCCAAGCGATACGAGGCGGGTCTCCTACAAACCAGCCCTTTAGCGATTAGCATCCCTGTCTGCTGTCTGGGTCGGATTGTAGTGCTTGGGGGGCTTTGTGTCAATTCGGGCGTCTAACGACTTGCGCACTGCAACATCGTCTGAGCGATGTTGGATAGGGCCACCACCTTTACCGCGCCTCCGGCATCGATCGCCTCTTTGGGCATGCCGAAGACGACGCAGGACGCTTCGTCCTGGGCGATGGTGTGCGATCCACTGTTGCGCATGGTGAGCAGACCCTTGGCGCCGTCGTCGCCCATGCCGGTGAGGATGGCCCCCACGGCATTGGCGCCGGCGCATTTGGCCACCGAGTCAAAAAGGACCTCGACGCTGGGGATCTGTCGGCAGACCCGCGGACCCTGCTTGACCGAGACCAGGTAGCTGGCGCCTGAACGCCGCAGGGTCATGTGGAAGCCGCCCGGCGCAATCAGGACCTGGCCCGGCATGACACTGTCACGGTCCCGCGCCTCTTTCACGTTGACGGCACATTCCTGGTTGAGTCGCGCCGCGAACGACGTGGTGAAGTTGGGCGGCATATGCTGTACAACGAGCGTTCCCGGCGCGTTGGGCGGAAAGCCTCTAAGAATCGTCTCAATCGCTCTGACGCCACCCGTGGACGCGCCGATGGCCAGGATCTTGTGGGTGGTCTCGACCATATGACTCCGTTTGACGGGAGCCGCAGTGACGCTCGGATCGATCCTGGACGGTCGCATCTTCGAGGCGGCAATGATTTTTTCTGCCAGGTCGTCTACCGCCTCCGCGACGCTATAGGCCGGTCCCGGTTTGGCAATCACCTCCACGGCCCCGGCGGCGAGGGCCTCAATGGCCGTCTTGCTGCCCTTCGGCGTCAGGGAACTCAGCACAATAACGGGCATGGGCTGAGCTTTCATGAGTTTGCCCAGAAAGGTGATGCCGTCCATTTTGGGCATTTCCACATCGAGCGTCAGGACGTGGGGCTTCAAGCGGAGAATTTTGTCGCGGGCGATGTAGGGATCGGGCGCCGTTCCCACCACCTCGATGCCGGCCTGCTGGCCGAGTTTCTCCGCCAACACCTTGCGGACCACGGCTGAATCGTCGACGATCAAGACTTTGACCCGAGTGGCACAGGCAGTGGGCATGGTATCACGCCTCCCCTTTGTTCGCGTTGTTGGCGATCATGGCCGCCATGGCCGCGGTGGTCCAGTCTTTGAATCTGAACAGCATGTCCGCCGCCCGATCGTCGGAGAGCTGGTCAAACGCGCTCTCCACTTCGTGGACAAATGTGGCCATATCGTCCAGACCCACCATGCCCGACTCCCCTTTGATCTTGTGCAGGATGCGACGAATCTCCGCCGCGTCCTGTTCCCGGGTCTGGGCGGTCTCAAAACGGAGAATGGCCTGCTCGAGTTCGTCCAGTTGCGATTCGGTGGACTCGATGTAGTCGTCCAGGAAATCGCTGAAATCCTCGGGCAGTGCCACTGCGCCCGGATCGGGCAGGGGGCCTTCCTGTAGGATACCTGAAAAATCTGTGTCGCTCATGATGCTCCTCTAAGCTGTTTGTCCCTTGATTTCAACTTATCTGATCGTGACCTCTAACCTCCCCGGCATGCCGGGATCATGAGGGGGCTGCTATTTCGCGGACCTCCAAGGCGTTCAAGTCCAGAATCATGGCCAGGGTACCGTCGCCCATGACCGCGGCGCCGGCGTACAAGTCACTCGTCAACTCCAGCCCCTTCAGTTCCTTGACGACGACCTTTTGCACGCTAAGCACCTCGTCGACCTGGATGGCGGCCTTTCGCTTGCCGATGTGAGTCGACACCATGATCCCCGTCCCCTTATCGGAGTCGTCCAAGGAGGGAGACTCTTTTAAGACCTGCCGAAGGTCGATCACATTCAGCAATTCGCCATGTCGTAAGACACAGGTCCCTCGACCGGCCACGTTTGTCACGCTCCCGGATTTCGGATAGAAGACCTCCAACACCTGCTCCATGGGCGTGACATAGACGCTGTCGCCCACCCCCAGCAGGAACCCGTCGATGATCTGAGTACTCACGGTCTTGGCCAACTGAATCGAGAAGGTCGTGCCCCGGCCCGTCTCGGTCTCGACAGACATCTTGCCGTGGGCGGCATCGATGCTGCGTTTGACCACATCCATGCCCACCCCTCTGCCCGAGACTTCGGTGACCTCTTGGGCGGTGGACACACCGGAGGCGAACAGCAGGTTGATCAGGTCCTCCTGCTCCAGGGCTTGATCCCGGGTGATGAGTCCCAGTGTCACGGCCTTGGCCTTGATGGCGTCCAGGTTGAGTCCTCTACCGTCGTCTGAGATGGAGAGGGTCACGTGATCGTCTGTTTCAACGACGGCGAGGGTCACCGTGCCCTGTGGGGATTTGCCGGCGGCCTCGCGTTCTGCGACCGGCTCGATCCCGTGATCCGCCGCGTTACGCACCATGTGCGTCAGGGGGCCGTCCAGGGTCTCAATGAGCCGTTTGTCTATTTGGATGTCTTCGCCCACCAGGATGACTTTGATCTGTTTTCCGGTGGCCGTGGCGATGTCCCGGACCATACGGGGCGTCTTCTGCAGGAGGGTACGCACCGGCACCTTGCGGATTTCCATGATACTGTGCTGCAGACTCTCAGACAGCGAGTCGAAGGTCTCGTTCACCCGCTTGAAATCCGTCGCCAGAGAGGTGCCCAGCTCACACTCCGAGACCGCCTTCTGCAGGTGGTTGTACATTTCGGCCACGACGATTAACTCGCCAACATAGTCCAGGAAGCGGTCGACGCTCTCTTCCGACACGCGTAGGGTCTTGCGTGTATCGGTGGACGCCGCGCCCCTATTGGCCCCGTCCGCTGCGGCGCCGCCGTCCTTCTGGACGGAATCGGCGCCGGCCTTGGAGGACGGCGCCGGCTCTGCTTGTTTTGCCTGGCCCGCCTGACC
>JADFMM010000250.1 GCA_022563885.1 Planctomycetota bacterium
GGACAGCGCCCGACTGTAGATCCGCGCATCATCGATCATGCCCAGGAAAGCACGCGACGCCAGACCCTCTCCAGTTCGTCCAAGATAAACCGGGCCCGTGTCCGCTGCCCCGGGTAATGCCGTTCCCGACCCGGACCTGCCGGCATCTTCGCCGTTGATGTAGTACTGATGTTGGCCGCCTTCCACCTGGGCCGCAATGTGGGTCCACTCATTCAGCGTGAAGGTTCCCGTGCTGACGGTGCCGACATAGGCACCCCCCGGCCCGACGCTGAAATGAAAGCGATTACCGGTTGTCGTGTAGAGGCTGTACGATCGGGGGTTATTTGACTTGGACATAATGCCTTGCCAGTTCTGACCTGTGCCACCGATGGTTCGTGGGCTATTGAACCAGCACATCACCGTGACCTCGGTATCGACTGTCAAGCTGGCGGCATTCGGGATTTCCACGTATTGATCGGTGCCGTTGAGTTCCAAGGCCCCTCTTAATATACCCTCCACGTACTGCGGCCCCCCCATCAACTCCCCGTTGTTGCCGGTGCCGGACGAGTCGATGGCAACGGTGCCACCGCCTTCATCCAGTCGCCACCACCCCACGAGACTGGGATCAACCGCGGCCAGCCCAACCTGGGCCAGTGCCAGCATCAAAACAACTGCAATCGGTGTTGTTCTCAACATGACAGATCTCCTTACTAGTTTTTGCGAAAATAGAGTCTGTGCCGTTAGGCACAGACCCCTGGTCATTGTCGTTCGGAGACCGCATTACTGAATGACGGCAATGGCGTCAAGCAAGGTGCCGTCTTCACGCCGTGCGACCTCGAGGGTGTGGGTGCCCGCAGTCAGGGTGAATTCCACCACACTGTCGCCATCGTCACTGCTGCGGACCTCGTCCCAGTGCCAGGCGTCGCCGTCTGAGATGCCGTTAAAGCGGACCCAGCCACTGGCATGGTTCGTGGTGTTGGTCACCATGCCCGGGATTCGGAACCAAAATGAGTTGCTTCCACCGGTGATGATCACACGGATGGCAAGCCGGTACACGCCGTCCTCGGGTACGTCGAAGCTATACGTCGCAACGCCGTCGGCGGGAGGATTGCCGTTCTCATCGCCAATGCCGTCCTCCGTGCCAATATGCTGACCTGCGGAGGCAGTGGGACTATCCGAGAACACCTGCATCGGTGCGGTGATCGCACCGGACTCGGCCTCAAACCAGCTTAGGAAAGTCCCCGGTGCGTTCTTATAGAGTTGGATACTATCCACGTAGAGCACACCCCTTGCGCCCGCACCTTCGACGCCAATGGTCAGGCTCCTGACTCTCGTGAGATCGGCAGCGACAGCGGAGAGGTCTATGGTCCATGGGGTCCAAACATCCCATCCCGGGGGCAGGTCTGCGCCACCCTCGTACACCACCTTGGTGTCGTTGATCTTCACATACACTTGGCCACCACCGGTATTGTCCGCCCCTCGATTGAGGTAAAGCACCAGGGTTTGAATGCCGGACCGAGTCCAATCCTGCGTCTGGTCGAACGTACGCGTCGCCTCTGAAACTGGGGCACTGCTGTTGTCGAAGTCGAGGGGCAAGGATTGATTGCCGCCATAGACTATGCCGGTCTCCGGGGTACCTGCTACGCCGCCCACCAGGGAACCATTGGCTGGATCGTCAAAACCATCAACCCAGGTGGCCCAGATCTCGAGGAATTCCTCGTCCCTATAGCTCTCCATGTCGTCGATGACAAGACTATCCACGGTGGTGAAGTTCCAGATATCGCCCGTCCAGGTGCTGGGGTCCATGGCGTCGTTGACCTCATCGACACGCCAGTGATGCGTCTGGCCCAGTTGTAAATCCAAGGCCAAGGTGTCGAAGCTGTTCTCGTTGACAGTGCCGGCCAGGGCCAGACTGTTGAGATCAGTCCCAAAATAGAGGTCATGTCGGTCGGCTTCGCGCCCGGACCGCCATTGGAGTGTCTCGTCGACCCCGACGGCCATGGCTCCGTCCCCAGGCTGCGGTTCCCGCGCATGGACCGGAATAGAGTAGAACCGTACCTCACTCAGGCTGGCCTGAGGCGCGATCCCCTGGACACTGTTGACGGTCACACGGACATGCTGGGCCACGGCGCCGCCGAAATCGATGGTATTGTTGTGGGCATAGCCCTCTAAACCCGTCGCCTGGGCCAAGGGCCCGACGCCGTCGAGAACGGTCCAGTTCTCGCCGTCGAGGGAATGCTCGATGACCACATCCTTGGCGCCGAATCCCACGAAGGCCTCGATGAGCTGATTCGAGTTCCAGATCCAAAGCTCATGCAGCTTGTAGGCCCGGTCGAAGGCATACTCAATCGTGGCCGGGATACCTCCGCTGATCCACATGTCCGTTGCGGAAACGCCATGGAGATCGTCCGACAGACCGGAGCCGTCAATGGTTTTTTCAGGCGTAGAAGCGCCGAATGAGCTAGAGGCCGTGGCCGTAATGTTGTCAATGGGAATCGAGAAAGGCTCGATCATGAAGCTCCAGACACCGCCTTTGAAGACCGTCGAATCGGGAGCAGCGTTGACTTCATCCACACGCCAGTAATAGCTCTGACCGAATTCGAATCGACCCGGATCGAAGGTCGCGTCCGCCAGACCCTGTCCGACCAAGACACCCCCAGGATCGACGACGGTCGCGACATTGACGTCGTCAAAGGTCACCCCAAGGTACACGTTATGTGTGTTCGCAAACTCTCCGGGTCTCCAGCCCAGTGTCGTATCTCTCCCCACATCCGTTTCACCATCATCGGGAAACTCCACCGCAGCCAAAACGGGATCAGCCAGCCCCAACATCACCTCTTGGAGCTCTTCTGTAGTCAGAGCACGGCCGAAGAAAGCCACATCGTCCAAGGCGCCGTTCATTCTGCGGGGGATCCAAGCGTCGGTACCGTCTCCACCCAAAAACAGACTTTCACCAAAAGTCATGGTACCATGGGTCACGGTATTGGTGGACCCTTCCACCCCATTGACGTTAAAGGTCGCCCGGTCGGGAAAGATGGATACCGCGGCAAAGGTCCACTCACCGTCCGCTATCATATCGCCACCGCGAAAACCCCAAGTATCCGCAGCGTCATTCCAGTGATAGGCCAACTGAAAACCGAGTACGTTGAACCCCGTAGCCACTGGACGCATCTGGATAAAAGACGACCAATCCGGCTGCGAGCCATTCGGTTTGATCCATCCTGCGTAGGTGCCCTCGGTGAGCGTCACATTCAAAGCCGGCACTTCCACCAAGGTCGGACCCACAAGCGAAATGGCGCTGCCGCGCACCCCTGCTTCCCAGCCCGGACCTCCATTGACGAAGGTGCCATCATGACCGTTGCCAGACGAATCACTCACAAGGGAGCCCGCACCTTCGTCACAGGCCCACCAAGCCAGCAGATCCGGATCGCTGGCCGGACTGTACCCAAAGAGCAGACTGCCCTGGGCCAGACACAGTCCAACAAGCAAAGTCACTGTCAAAATCGATTGCTTACACATACCAGTCCTCCTTACCATAAAACTCGATGAATTAAGTTCTTGTGTGCCCATGACACACGTTACAATGTGCACGGTTCACCGTTTTTTCATAATTGTGGATTGTATCATAAACCTGACTGTGAGAAAGCCAATTCTTACCGAGAAAATGCTTACAATAGCGTTTTGGTGAGCAATTTCGACCGGAGGAGCAATAAAACGGTATCACCCGCATAGGTGAAATGGTATGTGGTTACCGGCGACTAAACGCTGTAAACTTGGTGACTTGTGGCTAAGAAGAACGCAAAACCCGGTCGGCGAATAAAGAGACGTTCTCAACCTCCACAGCCATCTTCCCTCACGAAACGGGGCCGAGGCATTTGGATGGCTGCTGTCGTGGCGGCGATGTGCGGTGCCATTATAATCCTTTATTCCGTGGGACCGTGGTGGTCTTCCCATCAAAAGCCCGGAAAGACCAAATCGTCCCTAATCCGGCAGGAGCTTGAGGTAGAGCTACCCGAATACCGTCCACTCCGTTCGGAACAGGAGGTGGCAGCTCTAAAAGAGGAGGAGATAAGTCTCGCGAAACAACTGTTGAGGGACTTTCCTGGCCATGTGGACGCCCTCATTCACATGGCGGGTGTCTATCACCGGCAGGGCAATGCGATCGAATCTCTCGCAATTCTGCACCAGGCTCTGCAGGCGAGTCCGCAACGTGCGGAGATCTACCTACGCATGGCCGAAATATCTATGGAAAAGGGTGAGCTCGAGAGAACAGTGGCCGAATATCAGGAGGCCTTGCGTCTCAAGCCCCGAATGCCGGATGCCTTGAGCAAGATGGCCAACGCCCTCAACATGTTGGGGAAACAGGAGGAGGCTATTGCCGCACTGAAAATAGCCATTCAAACTTCGCCCGGCCGCAGCACTCCCTATTGCCTACTGGGTCAATCCTACTTGCAACAAAAGGACTACCAAAAAGCCAGGGAAAGCTATGAGAAGGCCATTCAATTCCAGCCCGACGAGGCCAAGGCATATTACGGTCTTGCCCAGGTCCATACCCGCCTGGGGAATAGCGATCAGGCGCAAAAACACTCGGAACGCTTCAGGGAACTTAAGGCTGCAGGGCGCAGAGGCCAGATAAGCCGTAAGAGCCGCTACGATGATCGCACTGCGGCACAAAAAAGAGCTGCCCTGACCCATCTGGAGATAGGACGGATGTATCGGGACCAGGGAGAGATTCGTCAGGCGGAAGAACTGCTGAAACGAGCCATAGGTTTCGATCCAAACAATGTCATATGCTACATGGAACTGGCGGCGATTTATAATGCCAACGGCGCGCCTGCGAAGGCTCTCTATCTGTTCAATAAGGTTCGGCAGTTGCAGCCAAACAATCCCACATCCTATTTGATGATGGGGATTATTTCGACTCATTTAAACCGCTCTGATGAGGCAGAAGCCGCATTCAATACCCTGATTCGCATGGCACCTCAGATGTCCGACGGATACCGTGAAATGGCTCGTCTTTATTTAAAGACGGGAAAGAAGATTCCTCAGGCCCGACAACTGGCAGAAAAAGCGCTTGCCCTGGAGGCCAACGCGGCCAACTACTTTATGTTGGCTTGGGCCTGTACTGTCCTGGGAGACAACGCTGCCGCGCTTCCCGCCGTAAAACGGGCCTTGGAACAGGAACCAGGGAATCCTGATTGTCAGCGGCTCTATCGAATGATTCAACAGGGGAACTGATCCGTGATCCCGACGAGAATAGCCTTGTCAGTGCCGATGAGGGACCGGCCTTGTTAGGGGACCGGCAAAAAATGATTCTCTTGCTAGGAATCACTGGATCCAGAGTCGCTTACGCGGGACTAGGACCAACCGAGACGGGGTGGGCGCGCGTGCGCTTGTCAAGGGCCAATAGGACCGTCGTGACACCTAACCTAACGTGATAGATTACAATAGGCCTTCATACACAGTCAACGAATGCCGCGCCGGATCTCACCGGTGACATCACCTCCAATCTCGCCCAGGCGATTTCTCGGTGCCTGGATTTCTTCCAGGTCAAACGCAAAGGTCCGGCTCGCCTCATTGTTGCTTTCGCAGAGCTCCGGTATCAGGTTCAACTCATCAACCACCACTGAAAGCGTCACCTTGCTGCTCGTCGGAATGTAGTGCAGCCCGATCGTCAGCGTCTTGGCGGTCAGGTCCATCGGCCACGAAAGATGAGGTACCACGACCGCGCCAATCTTCCGACGCTCAGTGTCTGGCCCGCTGCTTTCATAGAAAGTGACGTGGATCTTATCTGCCGATTTTGCGCCAACATTGTGGAGAGTCGTCTGGACATCACGCGTCCAGATGGAGTATTTGATTTCAGCCGGAACAAGCGCGAGATCGGCGAGCAACGGTGTTCCCCACCCCTCCTGAACCTGCTGAATCTCGATGACGGTTGTTTGCCGCGGGGGAAGTGAAATACCAACACGCTCGCCCCGCCGGGCGAGGGTGAAGGTGCTTTCCGTAATTCCTGTATCAGGACGATCATCGCCAGTCGTATCGGCGCCGGATCGAATCCGGTAGCGGCCTCCGACCTCTAGCTTCCATGGCGTGAGGGTCGCCAGTCGTTCTTCATCGCAAAAACTGTACGTCACAATCTCTAGCAGATGTTCGTCCTGGCGTCGGACGAAGGCGGCAAAGTCCCGGCCCACCCCGGAATAGGTGACACTCGGCTTGGTGCCTCCCGCTCCGGTCATGATGGAAAATGGATCCGCGATGCCCCGGAAACCTACCCGGTCGGTGGCGGATGCTTCCGTGGTCAGGACTGGCCAGCGCTGTTTTGCCTCCCGGCGCACGCGATCCATTTTTTCTAACACTTCGGACTTCTCGATCAGGACGGGTACTTCTCCGCGGATTGTTGCCGAACGGAGTTTTTCCAGCCGTTTCCAGATGACATCGAATGCCATAGCGCCACGCCGCGAGCCGTCGCCCAGGACTTTGCCGGCCCAAAGCCCCGTGCCCGGTGTCGGATCGACCGAGTCATCGGCGCGATACCGGTCCACGAGCTTTTTCTGCAGAACAAAGGGTTCGAGATACTTGTCATCTCCCGTGATTTCGTGGGCCAGGAACATGAGGTCGACCAGATAGAAGTAATAACGCCCGCGTTGCCAGTCGTAGTTGACGGTGCCCGGCGGGTGGGCAGCGGTGTGCCAGTTGGGCGAATTCACGCCGCCAAGCTCCCCGTTGGGAAAACCCACCTCGCTCGGAAAGACGCCGCGCGGCTTGCCACGATCCGTCCGCATGGCGTCGTTCAGCCAGGCGTCGGCCCATTCCACCAGAAGTTTCCCTATCGTTGGGTTCTGATTGTAACGGTAGGCGGCAACCGCCGGCAATGCCGCCCGGTAGTTGATGTAGGAATCGTTGGCCTGCGCTTCGTTGCCCACCGCGATGGACCCCAGGAAGTTGCTGCGGAAGTGCAGGTCGCCGCGGTCGTTGTAATCCATCCATAGAGTGCGCATGAGGTGGGCGGATTGCGTGGCACGCTCGACCCAGAGGGGGTTTCCCCAGTCGATCGTGAGCATGAGAGGCAAGGTGTCGCCGGTCCATTCCGAGGAATGCTCGGTGTCGAGGACGCCGCGATAGAAACCTGCGTCCTGATCTATGGCGCCATATTTCCAGAGTCCGTCGATCAGTTTTGTCGCGAGATCGAGCGAGGGTTGCGAGGCATTCTCGCTGATGAATCCCATGAGGCCAAACAGGGCAACCAGCTCGACATCATCCCCCCACCCTCCACCAATGCCGCCATCCGGCTGTTGTTTGTTGGCGGCCCACCACTCGCACATGTCGAGCAGCAACCCCCAGGCCTCACGTTGCGCGAGCGCCCACTTGGGCGCCCTGGCGTCGTTCATCAGATGATGACCATGATGCCAGACCGAGTCCGCTGTCCACTCATCATGCAGGTAAAACCGCACGTACCGGTTCGCCGGAAAGGAAACTTGAAGTTTCTTCCAGACCGCCTGTGCATCGCCGCTCGGGTAGACCCATCGATGCGGATCCAGCATTTGCAGTGCGCGTCCCTGGTAAACCAGTGCCTTGGGGTACATCAAATCCTCTTCATGAAAAAGGCGCATCATGGAGACCACCTTGCGGTTTTCCTGGAAATGTCCCTCCTCCCCGCTTCCCCGCCCCAGGAAACGCCGACGGGCACGGGAGAACAGTTGCAGGGAATCGCGGGCCTCCAGCGTCCAGCAGCAGGATGCATCCTCTTTTAACCGCCGCTCAACTGCCTGCTGGGCCTTGCCCAGCAGGCGTTCCTCGGCTTCCCCTTCCACTTGGGGATGCCCCGAGAGTGCTAGATATCCCCGAACGCGCAGCAAGCCAGAAACGGAGGCCTCCCCCAACAGGGCCTCGGCCTTCCCGAATTGCCCAGCATTCACCTTCATGAGAAAGGCGTCCACCGTCCAGTCCCCTTGCCCCTCGGCGACCAGCCGGCCATGCCGCCATTGAACCAGCGGGGATGATAGTTCCGCCACCCGCAGGGCCAGCACGCTGTTGCGGGTGAAGGGACCCCCGGGGTCAAATTTCAGCCGTCGCTTCGGGTCCCACCCCTGGCCTAGGTAGGATTCCACCCGGGCACCCTCCGAAAACCATTTCTCATAACGCCGGCGGTCCGCCTCATACCGGGTCTCATCCCCAAAAAACCGAAGCCGGATGATTCCATCGGTGGTGTGGACATTGAAACGCAACCACCGATAGTGCCCCGTGGACTCCGGTTGGCCTCGGCCAATGATGTGCTTGGCACTGATCCCGGAGGCAACTGTCCTCCCATTGCACTCCAGGGCCAGGGACTCCAGGGGGGCATGCAGATCCCCGACCCACACCTGCAACCGATAATTGCCCGGTTCCACATCCACTCGAAAGGAAATGTCTCGCCGGGAAGCCACACCATCTCTCGTCAAGGCATTGGCATGACTGCGATAAAGGAGGTCAGGGCGCATGGGGTTACCACCATGGCGCAGTTCCGGCAGCGGCTTGTCCCGATCGAAGGATAGCTGGCCACGGGACTCGAAGCCGTATCCCCTGGGTGTCTCAAAATAATCACGGCCAGAAACGTTCAGGGCCGAGGACGCGACGGGAGAATCCCGGAAGCCAAAATCAAAGAGTGCGGGAAGAGTCACTCTTTCGGCCGCCAGGGGATGGGAATTGGCAAGCAGCCAGGCAACCCCCACCAGGACACCCGCACCTACATGGCTGAATGGATGGGGCTTTCTCATGGGTGGCAACGTCATCGATGAAAAACGAGGTGAAGCGCAGACTACTTCCCCTTGGTTGCGGGGACACCGGGCCGCGACACCCCGGACTCACCTGGGTTCTTCTTTGCAGCGCTTGACTTCAGGTAGTTGTCGATTCTCAACTTGAGGCGCATAAAACGAGCCTCCCCAACGATCTTGCGCAGCTCCACCTGCAAACGGTGATAGTTGCCCAGTAACTGCTGCTGAAGTTTTCCAATGTCCCCGTGAAGTGAGCT
>JADFMM010000251.1 GCA_022563885.1 Planctomycetota bacterium
GACTATGACATCCTCATGACCATCCGTCTGCCCCGCGTCCTCTTGGCCATGATCGTGGGTGGGGCCCTGGCAATGAGTGGCGTGGTCTTTCAGGGGCTGCTGCGGAACCCCCTGGCAGAACCCTACATTCTGGGGGTCTCCAGCGGTGCCGGTCTGGGGGCCATCTTGGCCGTGATCATGGGCTTTAGCTGGACGGTGTGGGGCCGTTCACCCATGGCAGTGTATGCCTTCGTGGGGGCCATCGGCACGGTCTGGTTGGTGTCGGTGATCGGACGTTACACCGGCAAGCACCACATCACGGGTCTTTTGCTGGCCGGTGTCGTCGTGAATTCCTTCTTCTCCGCGATGATCATGTTCCTCACGACCATCGCCAACAGCAACCAGGTGCATGCCACGATATTCTGGCTCATGGGCAATATGCAAGAAGAGAGTCCACTGGTGCTGTGGTCGGCAGCCGGGTGTGTCGGGGCCGGACTGGTAGCCCTCTGTTTCCTGGCGCCGAAGCTCAACGCCATCAGCTTTGGCGACGAAGATGCGCGGAGTTTGGGAGTGGACGTGGCGAAGGTGCGTTGGTTCGCCTTTGCCATTGCCGCGTGGGTCACGGCCATCGCCGTCAGTCTCAGCGGCCTGGTTGGATTCGTGGGGCTCGTGGTTCCCCATGCGGTGCGATTGCTCTTCGGGGCCGACCACCGGCAACTGCTTCCCCTCAGTGCCGTTGTCGGCGCGATGTTCTTGCTGGTCGCCGACGCGGTGGCCCGCGTCGTCGTTCAACCGGCGCAGCTACCGGTGGGCGTCGTCACCGCCCTGATCGGTGGTCCGGTCTTTGTATTGCTCTTGATTCGCCAGAGCCAGAGAGTCGGGACACTGGCATGAGCCTGGGCGTCAGGGTCGATCGGCTCTCCTTCGGCTACGGCAAGGATCCCGGTGTGCTGAGGGATGTCACTTTCTCCGTGCAAGCGGGTTCTTTTCTCGGGATAGTAGGCCCCAACGGGGCGGGAAAGACGACACTTCTCAAACTTCTCTGCGGCGAGCTAAAGGCGCAGTCTGGGACCGTCACGCTGGACGACACGCCCATTGGCGCCATGACCGTTGACCAGAGAGCACGGAGAATGGCCGTCGTGCAACAGTTGTCCACGCCGGCCTTCGGTTACACCGTGGCCGAGACCGTGATGATGGCCAGGATTATTTACCTCGGCAGTGGAGGCTTCGAGAGTGCGAAAGATCGTTCCATTGTCGGCGAGGCACTGCGGGCCACGGACACCGAGAATCTGGCCAACCGAGCCCTAGTGAGTCTGAGCGGTGGGGAACGGCAGAGGGTCTACATTGCCCGGGCGCTGGCGCAGCAGACCCCGCTGCTCCTATTGGATGAACCCACCAGTTCCTTAGACCTGAGGCATCAGGTGTCGATTCACGAACTGCTCAAGACGGCTCAGAAGGAACGGCAACGGACGATTATCACCATCACCCACGACATCAATCTGGCAGCCCGCTACTGTGATGCCATCCTCCTGCTCGGTGGATCGACCGGCGGTCAGGGACCCCATGACCGACGGCAGCCTTCGGTCTATTTCATGGGGACGCCCGACCAGGTGCTGCAAGAGGAACGGCTTGAGCAGGTGTTTGGCATCAAGATCGGGTGCGGTGTTGTCGCGGGCCGAAGGGTCTTTGCGCCGCTAGGGGGTTCAACACCGGCCTGACCTGGCCTCCGGTCATGTACAGCACAACGTGTGCCAGAAAGGCTCCTGTGGCGGGGGAGGCACTGCAAAAACGGTGTATATGGGGGGAAGTAAATTTGCTATACTATCACCACGGCTTTGTTGATTGGCCCTTAGGCTTTGCTGGAGCAACCCGCCTGCTTGGAGTGACTTGCCTTTCATTCCTGTTGCAGGTTGTTTCTGTAGCCGGCCATACAGGAATGCGTCCGCTCTTTCTCGTCAGGGGTGACCCTCTGGGAGGGGGCAGTTGTTGAGGCATCGACCGCCGGCAGTAGACGGTTCAGTTTCTCGGTAGGGCCTGGGGCAGAACAGGAAAGGTGGACGGATAGTGGCTGAGAAAAAGAAGAAAGGCGCGACCAAGAAAAAGACGACCAAAAAGAAGGTAACGAAGAAGAAGGCGAAGGAAAAGGCGCATCTGAAGGAGGTCGAGATTGAACACTATAAGACCCTTCTGCTGAACAAACGGAGAGAGATTCTTCACAACGTCACCAGCATCGAAATGTCCGCCTTAAAGCAGTCAAGACAGGAAGCGGCCGGCGACCTCTCTTCCATGCCCTTGCACATGGCAGACATAGGCAGCGATACCTTCGAGCAGGAGTTTGCCCTGGGACTGGTGGAGAGCGAACGTGGGCTGTTACAGGAGATCGACGAGGCCCTGGAGCGGGTCGAGAGTCGGACCTATGGGATCTGCCAGGCCACCCATGTGATGATTCGTAAGGCCAGGCTCCAAGCCCAGCCCTGGGCGAAGTACTGTGTGGAATATGCCAGAAAGCTCGAGGAAGAGAGTTCTTGAGCGGCTCCGGTTGATCACGAGGATCGAGAAGGCCCATGTCCTACCCCTGTCCGATCTGCCACAAGCGTTTTGAACCGTCAGAGGACGTCACCTGCGGCAGACCCAAGTACTATCCTTTTTGCTCCAGTCGGTGCAAAATGATCGACCTGGGGGCTTGGCTTGACGCCGACTATAAGGTCGTCTCGAAGGTGGAGTCGGACGCGCCTGAAATTTCGGAGGATGGCTTCTAGCTAAGCAGCGGCTACATGGCACCCGGCAACGACCCATCTGAGTTCTTCAAGGCCTTTCTGTTCGTCCATATCTTTCGTGCCTTCCGCATGGCCCTACACCCCCGCAAGATGGTGATTGCCTTCATCGCCGTTCTGCTGGTGAGTCTGTCGGGTTGGGCCATGGATGTGAGTAAGACCGTTTCGGTGGACAGCTCGGGATGGACGGAATTGCATTTCTATATTCAACAGTCGGATCGGCTTTCGACCTTCCTGGAGCAGACTGATTTGCACGTTGCTAGGACCGGCGTGTTCGAGACCTTGGTCAAGTTTGGTGTCGGTCGTTTTGAAAACACGCTCAACGCTTTCAAAGAGTTTGATGTCACCACGCTGTTCGTGGTGTTCGACAATCTGGGACAAGGTTTCAAGGCCCTGGAGTGGGCCTTCATGTATCACCTAATCTATAGCTCGGTGTTTTTTGCCATCACCTTGGCGGTCGGTTCGGTGGCGGGCGGGGCCATTTGTCGCATGGCGGCCTTGGAATTCGCTCAGAATGAACGTCCCGGACTGATGGAATCCTTGAGATTCGGCTGCACCCGATTCCGCAGTCTGGTTGCGGCACCGCTGACGCCGATCGTGATCGTGGCCCTCATCGGCTCCTCCATTCTGCTCCTGGGGCTGCTGGGCAATATTGACTACGTAGGCGAGTTGCTGGTAGGGCTCTTCATGCCCCTGGTGATGATATCCGGCATGCTGATGATGCTCGTGGTGTTGGGCGCCCTGGGAGGGATCAATCTCATGTTCCCCACCATCGCGTTCGAAAACTCTGAGTGCTTTACCGCCGTGAATAACTCGTTTCGCTACGTCTTCGCCCGGCCTTGGCGTCTGGGCGTGTACACGGCCGTGGGTATTGTGTATGGGGGGATCAGCTACGCTCTCGTACGCTTTTTTGTGTTTGGCTTGCTGTTGACCTGCTATCGCTTCCTGCAGTTGGGTTTCCTGGGGGGGAACCTGAAGTTGAAACGACTCTGGACCGAACCCCGATTTGAGTCTCTCTTCACACCGGTGACCGTGGAAACGTCGTTTTGGACCGAACGCGTGGGCGCGTTTATGATCCAGGCGGGCGTGATGAGCGTTGTGGGCCTCATGGCTGCCTTCGTGGTGAGCTACTGTTTTTCAGCAAACACCATCATCTACGCGTTGATCCGGAACCGGGTGGATGGGACCGACTTGAGTCAGGTCGCCTCCGTCTATGAAGATGATGACGAGGAGGACTTCTTCCTATGTCCGGAGCAGAGTTAGAAACATCGGGGAAACTGGATTCGAACCAGCGGCCTCTGCGTCCCGAACACAGCGCTCTACCAAGCTGAGCTATTCCCCGATCAGCAGAAACACTATAGCAGATGCGCCCTAGAGGTTCAACAGGTATCCTCTCGTCCCCACCCTGCGAATCGTCAACAACCGGTAGTCAGCATCGATTCGGGCCAAAGACTGACTACTTGATCACCGATCATCGATCACCGGCTTTGCTGATTACTGATTACTGAATTAGGGAAACTCCTTGCCAGGATCTCTGACCCTCCCTAGAATCACGTTCGTCGTCTTTGCCGATTGGGACATGGGGTGTAGGCCGTGTCGGAAAACTCGATCTGTGCTTCGAGGAGCCCTTTTTCTGCCTGGCTGCATCCCGCTGCATCGACGATAAAACAAACATCGCCTGCTTCGCCGTCCTTGCCAGGCGAAAAAACTGCTCGCTCTCGGGCTGACGAGCAAATTTTCCGACAAAGCCTAGTGGGGATGAGGATATGCTGGCGCAAGTTCACGGGGTCACACTGGAGGGGATCGAAGGTGTAGTTTGTGAAGTGGAGGTCGATGTCGGTCGCGGCGGTTTCGAGAAGACGGTCATCGTCGGTCTGCCTGATGCTGCGGTGAAGGAGAGTTTAGAGCGGGTCCGCAGCGCGATTGTCAATTCTGGATTTCGCTATCCCAAGACCCAATCACTGGTCAATCTGGCGCCCGCGGACATCAAGAAGGAGGGGCCGGCATTCGATCTACCCATTGCGATTGGCATGATCGTGGGCAACGGAGCCTTGCCGGGTGACTCACTGAACGGCTATGTCCTGGTAGGGGAACTGGCCTTGGATGGAAGGGTGCGGCCGGTCAACGGCGCACTCAGTATGGCCATGGCGGCCCAGGCACGGGGATATGGGGCGATCCTTGTACCGGCCGCCAATGCGGCGGAAGCGGCGGTGGTCCAAGGAATTGATGTGTTTGGGGTCGAATCGCTTGCCCAGGTCGCGGGCTTGTTCTCCGGACAGGTGGTGCTGGAGAAGACTACCGTTGATCTGGACCAGGTGTTCGCCGTCGAGAGTCAGTATGACACGGACTTCTCCGATGTTCGCGGCCAGGAGGCGGCCAAGCGCGCCTTGACGGTGGCCGCGGCCGGGGCCCACAACATCCTGATGATCGGCCCGCCCGGCGCCGGCAAGACGATGCTGGCTCAGCGTCTGGTGACGCTACTTCCTCCCTTGGGGCTCGCTGAGTCTCTAGAAACGACCCGCATCTATTCCTCCATGGGACTGCTCGAGCGCGGCAAGTCCTTGATGGCCCGGCGCCCCGTTCGCATGCCCCACCATTCGGCCAGTGGTCCGGCGCTGGTCGGCGGTGGACCCAATGCCCGGCCCGGTGAGCTGTCACTCGCCCATCACGGCATCCTCTTTTTGGATGAGTTTGCCGAGTTTCCCCGTCATGTTCTCGAGATGATCCGGCAGCCCCTGGAAGATGGCACGATCACGGTGTCGCGGGCCAAACGCACCATGACGTATCCGGCCCGTTTCATGTGTGTCGCATCGCTCAATCCCTGCCCCTGTGGCTTCTTTGGGTCTGGGACCAAGCGCTGTCGTTGCACGCCACAGCAGATTGAGCGCTATCTCTCGAAAGTATCCGGGCCGCTGATGGACCGGATTGACATTCACATCGATGTACCGGCCATGACCTTCGATAAACTCTACACGGAGCCCAGCAACGGCGCCGAGACCTCGGCTGACATTCGCGTGCGAGTCCTGAAGGCGCGGGCGCACCAGACGCGGCGTTTTGGACCCGGCACGATTGGCAACAATGCCACCATGAGTCACAGGCAGGTGGAATCGTTCTGTGCCCTGGAGCCATCGGCCCGGATGATGCTCAAGAACGCCATGGCCGAATTCGGCCTCTCGGCCCGGGCCCATGACAAGATCTGCAAGGTGTCACGGACCATCGCCGATCTCGCGGACTGCGAAAGCATCACCGAGGAGCACGTCGCCGAAGCGGTGGGGTACCGGCGTCTGGATCGAAAGTATTGAGAGTCCTTCGGCTCTGGTCAGGATGTCCTGAGGACTACAAGAAGACGAGGTAATGGCATTGGTCAGACGTAGGCGACTCACAAGGAGAAATACAACATGAGCACCTTTACCACACCGCTTGTGGTTAGTCCCCTCGAAAATGGTCGGGATTGGAAACTAGCCGAGCCGTTCAAGTACGTTGTAGGTGACGAGGACGCACTCTTTGAAATCAAAGTACCAACTGGCTTCGTTACTGACTTTGCCAGTATACCGCGTCTATTCTGGTTCATACTTCACCCCACTGGAAGGTACGGAAAGGCGGCTGTCATACATGATCTCTGTTATCGTGGACATCTGTTTAGCCGGGCGATCTCTGATGGTATTTTCCTCGAGGCTATGGGGGTCCTCAAGGTCTCGCGATGGAAGCGATCGCTAGTGTACTTGGCAGTTAGAATGGGTGGCTATTGGGCCTGGAAAGGGAATTCGGGAAAAGTTGAAGAGACTAGAGAGCTAATGAGACAAACGACGTAGCTGAAACACAAGATCAGCCCCAGTAGCACGTCAGAAGTGCTCGTGTAATGCTTCGGTCGGACTTGGATGTTAAGCAATGCTCACTGAGCTATAATAGTGGGAGTTGAACGATCGCTGAAAGGAGAAGTAAGATCAGCGGATACTTCCCGTTCTCCCACCGGGAGATACTTGTATCAGCGACGCCCAGCAGGCCGGCGAGTTCTTTCTGTTCTAGCCCAAGTATCCCTCTGAAAAGCTTCATCTGATCAGCGGGGGTTCTGGGCTGGATTTTCTCGGGTACATACCCCATGAACATGATTATTTTCCGGATGTGGTGAACCTTCGGCATATACCTTTTTTCCTCCCAACCACGGACGGCCCAGATCGTGGTCTCTAGCCGCTCGGCAAGCTGGCCTTGGGTCAGTCCCAGCTCTTACCTTCTCCTTCAGATGGCGGCCCAGAAAGAGTTTCAGGCACTCTGAGAAGAGCAGCTTGTTGGCCTCGAAAGTCTGCTGGCCGATGGTTGGTCGGCCGCCGTGGGCGAAATAGGCGGCTAGTATCCTGAGTAGCCATGGGCTCGGCTTAGAATTGCCGCTCTCCCAAACTGCGACAGTGTCTGGGCTCGCCCCTATTCTGACATTCGCGTGCGAGTCCTGAAGGCGCGAGCGTGCCAGACGCGGCGTTTTGGACCCGGCACGATTGGCAATAATGCCACCATGAGTCACAGGCAGGTGGAATCGTACAGTGCCCTGGAGCCAACGGCCCGCATGATCATCAAAAACGCCATGGGCCGAATTCGGCCTCTCGGCCCGGGCCCATGACAAGATCTGCAAGGTGTCACGGACCATCGCCGATCTCGCGGACTGCGAAACCATCACCGAGGAGCACGTGGCCGAAGCGGTGGGGTACCGGCGTCTGGATCGAAAGTATTGAGAGCCTCTGGGGTAGCCTCAAGTATTTTGCGCGTTTTTGTATGGAGGTCTCTCATTGGTCAAGGGAACCCCATGGCTTCCGCCCTCACGGGGTGGGGAATGTCATCGGTCGAAATGGCTATCTTCTCGGATTTAGCCGCACGACCTCCCAAGCGCTAAAGGCCCCTCAGAAATAGACGAAACTCCGGAAACAACTGGAAAGTGCAAAAAACCAAGCCTGATAAGCATATAGGTTCCTCTCAGAGCCGGAGACGGTGAACAGGTCCTGACGGTATTACCCGCGATTCAGAACATAATAAACCGCACCGGCATATTCGATTCCGGGCTTTCTCGGCATGAACCCACATTAGGACGAGGCCGAAAAGATTGTCAATACCTAAACCAAAGCTTGACCCCTTTTCCCATTTGTGGGAGGGTGGTTAGAATGCCAATGGTAGCATTGGCCACCTAAAGGCCTTAGCTCTATGGCGTTAGAGCAGACGTCAGGGTGGTCCGATTGTCCCTTGACAAGCACAGAGGGCTACACTGACCCGCAAACATACTCACTAATCAAGCTCTGACCCCAAACACACTCACGTTGGGGCTTTCGCCCCTCCGGTCGCCCTCCGGGGCGAAAGCCCCAACGTCGGTGGCAAGTCCATCTAAGAATGTTAATATTATTGTCTAGACAAAGGGGAGGGGTTCACCTTTTGTGTTTCATTTTTTCTTCTGCATTTCCAATTTAAAGGGCAAATACGGCGACCAACTCGAAAAAGTATCCAGAGCAGGATTGTTTGTTAATCTAGTTTGTTGAGAACCATCTGAGTTCATGACATAAATCTCACGAAAATCTCCATCTCTGTTTGAATTAAAAGCAATCTTTTTTCCATCAGGAGACCAAAAAGGGTTAAAATCACGAGCAGGGTTTTTTGTTAAGTTTTTCTGTTCAGTTCCATCTGAGTTCATAACATAAATCTCATCATTTCCATCTCTATCTGACCAAAAAGCTATCTTTTTTCCGTCTGGGGACCATGAAGCGAAATAATCCTCAGCAGGGTTGTTTGTTAATCTTTTCTGTTCAGTCCCATCTGAGTTCATAACATAAATCTCAGAATTTCCATAAATCCCACGAAAATTTCCACCTCTGTTTGAACTAAAAGCTATCTTTTTTCCGTCTGGGGACCATGAAGGGAAAAAATCCGTAGCAGGGTTGTTTGTTAAGTTTTTCTGTTCAGTTACATCTGAGTTCATAACATAAATCTCATGATTTCCATCTCTAGATGAATTAAAAGCTATCTTTTTTCCGTCTGGGGACCATGAAGCATGATAATCCCAAGCAGGATTATTTGTTAATCTTTTTAATCCTGTTCCATCAGAGTTTATAATATATATCTCATCATTTCCATCTCTGTCTGAACCAAAAGCTATCTTGCTTTGCTGTTATGTTTTTTCCTCTAATGAAATTGGGT
>JADFMM010000252.1 GCA_022563885.1 Planctomycetota bacterium
TCCCTTGGAAATACCCAGTCTGGCGGCCGCGGCGCTGAGGGCGAAGATGCGGGCCTCGTACAGATCTTCCGGTTCACGAAGCGGGTGCTCGGGTGTCCCCTTGGCAATCGCGAAAGCCATATCAAACTCGTCGGCACAGTCGATGTCGAAGATCCCGCAACCGATGACTCCGCGGGCGGTATGGATCGAGCAGTATTGACCGCCATTCCACTGGTAGGCGGCGCCAATAACGGTGCCGAATGGAGTTTCGAGATCCCGGTGTTCGGCTCTTGGTAGTTGCATCACTCAGATTCGCTCCTGGCAGACGTGCCTGGCGGCGGCAAGCAGCGCCTGGCGCTCCGCCTCGAACCGAGCGATCACCTGCTTGGTATCCATCCCCGGCTTGATGACCTTCAGCGCCCACCCGTCTGCGTACCGGCCGTGCCCGCTCGGCCAGATACACCAGCCCGCAGCCCCCTTCCCCCAAAACGCTCAGAATCTTGTAGGGACCGATCTCACTGCCGGATTTCTCCACAGATTTCCCCCAGCCCGACGCCGTCGGCGGCAAGTCCTCGGTCTCGCCCTGATTCTGCTCTGTCTCATTCGAATCGTTCATTGCCGATGCTCTTTTCCTCAACCGCTCTAAAAGAAACCCTAAGATGGGGACACAGTATAGCGAAAATCTATCGGGCCGTAAAAGATCGCTTCATGCTCTTTCTCCTGCTTTCTATCGCTCGTTGAAGAAGATTACCAGGTTTTTCGTTTGCCGAGCGGCGGCGACGATGTCAATTCTGCCATCGCCGTTCATGTCAGCCACCTTGATGTCTTCGACGGCCACCCCTTCTGCTGAGATTCTGGTTTCCCGCCATCGCTTGCCCGCTTCGTCCATCGGCGTAAAGAGCTTGATCCCCGGGACGCCGCGCTCATTCATGGCCCGCCAACCCACGACGATCTGATCGGAGCCCACGCCGAGGTAATCGGCACAGGCGAGCGCGTGACCGTCCTTGAGCGCTTCGTCCAAGACTTTGACCGGCTGCCAGAGGTCGCCTTTCTTCTTCGGTTCCCTGTAGACCGCGGAAGACGATCCATGCATGGGTTCAATGGTCACGATAAAGCGTTTCCCATTGGGCAGCCTGCCGTCCCGAATCTCCCCCGCGAAGTTCTTCGTTAGCTGCGTGGCAGACCAGCCATCCTCCCGCCTGTCGAAGTGCCAGACACCCTCCTTACCGGCGATGATCATCTCTTCTTCTAGATCATCATCCCAGTTGACCACGTGAAAGTTGTGTGACAGATGCATGAAATCGCAGACGACCTCGTACTTCCAGTCGTCCTTGGGATTTGGCGGCATGAAATACTCCAGCACCCGCAGCCCATTGCCGACGCCATCGACACTGCCGCGACCCCGAAGTGGCTTCACGACCAGACGATACTGCTCATTCTTGTCACGCACCCAGTGCATGCGATGGACACTTGGCTCGTTATACAATTTGACCGGCGTCCACAGTTGCGTCCGGTCTCGGGGAGGGATGAGATAAAAGACGGCTCCATCTTTGAGTGTCTCCCGGAAATTCCACTGCCCGCCGACCGCGATTTCGCATTTGCCGTCCCCATCGATATCTCTGGCCGTGATGCAGACGTTGTCGCGCTGGGTCAGATCGCGGGCGATGATGTGTTTCGTCCACTGGGGATTCTCATACCACTGAATCGTGTTCTTGTCGGCGAGAACGATGTCCGTCTTCCCATCACCGTTCACGTCGGCCAACTGGAGGCCGTAGCCGATTTGGATCTTGTCTATTTCCACGGCCCGCCATTTGAATTCAGGAATCGGGCCGGCCGACACCGTGTTCGCAAGGATGATGGCTAGAAGACAAGTGAGTAGTGGTTTCAACATGGTGAAATCCTCCCAATAGTGTTTTATTCAATGAGTCATGTGTTTTTCCAATTGTCCGGCATATTTCATGCCTCTATATGAACCTATTCCCTAATCACCTGCAAGGTGCTGGATTGTCCCACCGCCGAAGCGATATGCCTTGCGCACATCAGAATCAAGGCGATATCCAGGAATGGGTCGATACCCCAACGACCGCATGCAACTCCTAAACGCATGCCGTTCATCAAAATCTCTGTCTATTTCATTCAATTCAGGACCAACGCGGATAAGAGTACAAGGCACAGAAGTCTCTTCATAAAACCGTTTCCTTCTTGTGAGGACAAGCTCTGGGGTGGCCCATCAGGGCCGTCCCAAGGGCCGATTTGTTCGCAGCCTATTGAACCGCGATATTCACTACCTCAATAATGGCCCCATACATATGAAAGCTCATGGCCTCTTTTTTAAACCGCGCGGACACTTTTACTTTAAGACCGTCTCTTCTGAATGATTCTGGAAGATTGATTGGATCATACTTGCTTCCATCATCGCTCTCGATAGCAAAGAATCCTCCCTCTATGTTCTTGTATACCACAGTTCCCTGTATTTCAAATGTATCGCCAGGGGGTATTGTTGGGATTTCAAGTGAGGGTGAGTCATTGGGCTCGGAACCGTTCGACTCATATACATTAGGCTCGGTCTTCTGCATGTCCTTTGTTGCATCTGAATCATCTTTGCAGCCGATGAGAGCCGCGACACAACTAAGAATCACTAGTGTAGTAAAGGTTTTCTTCATGCTTAACTCCCTGGTTGCGAACGCAGAATTGAGGAGCCGAGGTACGAGGTCCCTCTGGATTCCGATGTGTCTGTTAATATCTATTTTTCACCACAGAGAGCGCGGATGTCACAGAAATGCGACAAGTCGCCATTGCTATAATCAAACTCTTTTTGTCTGACTCCAGTTGTCATGTGTGATGTTTATCTTCTTCTTTTTCTCTGCGCTCTCGGTGTCCTCTGTGGTTTCATTATTTGATCCAGCCGAAGGCTGGACTAAAGCGTTTCTGTGTTTCAGTGAGCTAACGTTTGGATGAGGGGCGAGCGATAGCGAGTCCCTCTCCATCCCGTTGTTTGCACTTGTCACTAATCGTTTCGTGTTCCCTTGATTCTCTTAAGCGGTTCATTTTGGTGGGAAAATGGGGCTCCTAAGACCCTGAAACGCCGTGACATTCAGCACAACTCATTACAGACAAACAACCTAGTTTGGGCGACCCCACTATAGTATAGAGGACTCCGGCTTGCCAAAAACATCGGGATCACGGTCGCGGTGGGCCAGGTCGCCTACTACGAGGCCACCTCATGGGCCCCCAGCGCGAGTGTCTTGACCAATCCCTTGTAGCAGAAAAAACAATACGTCTTCTCTCCGCTCACCCGGGCAGAGTCTTCCGTCATCTCGATCGTGAGAGCCTGGTCGGGATCTCGGTGGCGGATCACATTGGCCAGGACCAAGGCCTTCTCGGCGCCGTCACCCGACTTGTAATTCACCACCTCATCGGGCTGGGCCAGTCGCCGGCCATCATAGATGGAGCCGTCGGCCATGCCGAGCAGCCAGGTATAGACCTGATCAATGGACATCTCCTTGGACTTCTCGATGGAGACGGGATTACGCTCGAGGGCCGCCTTGACAAAGGGATCCCAATCGCAGGTCGTGACGTCTCGATAGGCGTAGAAGGCCAGGTCCACGACCGGGTTCGTCTCTCGCTGGGCCTGCAGGTACTCCAAAACCTCTTCGCGCGTCATGTCCGGGGTCAGTTCTATGGTCGGTGATGCAACGAAGGTCTTTTCCCTGCCGGGCAGCCGCGGCTCGGTGTAGAGAAAGTCCATCAGCTTCTCCACAAACGCGTCCGCATCCATCAAGACCGGACTGAGGACTTTGACGAAGAGAGCGCGATCCCCCTCTTTGTTTAAATCGAGGGGCTTCTTGGTCAAAAATTCACTGAGCTGGTCACAGCGAATACGGTCGGGCAGCTCATAGGGAAAGTAGTCTTCATCGGACACCTCTCCCAGCAGCTTTTCGAATGTCTCATCGGCCACTCTGAAGTTGCTGCCATGCTCGTAGTGAAACAAGACCTCTGCCTTGAGGAATTGAGGTTGACCGTGACAGTCGCGACACACTTGAAAGTATTTCTGGTATTGCGACTCCATTCTCAGGAAGTTGGCAATCAGGGGCAGGGTCAGGGCGGCCGTCAAATAGTCCTGCAGGCGCTCAGTAAAGCGGTCATACTCTTTCGGATCAATGGTCGCCTCATCGTACAGACAGTGAATGTGTCCCGAGGCATGAGCGACGATGGAAACCCGTTCGTTCTTGAGGGCCCGTTGGGCCTTGTTGGTGATCTCCGTCCCGTTGAACCACATGGCCTTGGTGACCAAGCGGCGGTTGTTGGTGAGGATGCCTCCCTGCACGTCCAGGAAATTCTGCGAGTGCAAGGGCGTCAGGACCATGAAGATGTCCTCCAGGGGCACGCCACAGACGATGTAGGCTGCAGCAGCATAGAGGGCCGACAGGGAGACACACTCCCCCGCCGCTTTACCGTAGTCTCGCTTCAGCTCGAAGGCCATCATGGCCTCGATGGTCTCGGTTTTCCAGTAGGGGATGATGTCCGAATGGTATTTGTCCAGCCCGAAGTGACGGCGGATGTCCACGTCGAAGTAGTACTTGTCCCCCTGGTAGCCGAAGAGCGCGTTGCTCTGTTCGATCTGCTCGGGTCGAATATAGGCTTTGAAGCGTTCCAACTCCACGGCACGTTCTGTCAGTCCCCAAGTCTCCAGATCGAGATTGAAATCGAACTCATCCATGATGAATTGTTTCAGACGCAGCAGCTTGCGATAGGTCGTCTTGTCCTCCAGTTTCTTAAAGGTATCTAACTCACGCCAGCGCCAGATAATGGGACTCATGATGTTCGCCAATACGAGGCTGTACATGAGGTCGGGAAACACGAAGATTTCCATGTCCGAAAGCGTGATGGCGGAAGAATACCGGTCGAGGTCACTGGGGCTCAGCGTTTTCATGGAGCAACATTCCTAATTTTTCTGGCTTCCCTGCCGGACATAACACCTCTGAATTCTCAGCTTGGCGGTCGCGCAGAAATAAATTCACACTTTAGAGGGAGCAAATTGGCTTTAGATTTGGTCGCGCCGATTGAGCGAATCCACAGGCGTAGCTGTTCTACGTCGAGGAATTCGTGATTGAGAAGCGGCCGAAGATAATGTCAAGATTGCCCCTAATAAATGGGAAGTTATTTTTGCGCGGCCGCTTGGGGCCGGAGTCAACGAACCACCGGGCCTGTCGCACTGGCCACCACGCGCCCCTGATTTCGGAACACCTCAATGTCGCAGCCGAAGAGTCGGCTCAGAATCTGGCCGGTAAAGACCTGATCGGGTGTTCCATTCTCGACGATCCTGCCCTCGTCCAGGAGCACGACCTGGTCCACGGACCTGGGCAATTCATCCAAGTGATGGGATACGATGACCACGGTCGGGTTGTCCGGCGTCGCTAGCAGCGACTCAAATGCGGCCACACACTCTGCCCGCGCTCCCATATCGAGTCCGACAGTGGGTTCATCCAAGAGCAGTATCGTTGCATTGCTGACCATCGCCCGGGCCAGCAGTGTCTTCATCTGCTCGCCCGACGAGAGTTGATGAAAGGGGGCGGCGGCCAATCGAGCGATGCCAAATGACGCAATCTGGCCATCCACGCGCTCCCACTGTCCCTCGGTGATCTCCACGGCGATCGGCAGGCATTGGGTCCCGAATAAACCGGTGGCCACGGCCTCACGGACAGAAAAATGCCTGTTCAACTCCGGACTTCGGGAAGGCTCGACCAGGCCAATCCTCTGCCGCATCTGACCCATATTGACCCTGCCATAGCGTCGGCCCTCCACGGTGACAGTGCCGACGGTCGGCCACATATATCCACACAGGACGGCCATCAAGGCGGATTTCCCGGCGCCGTTGGGCCCCACGATCGCACAGCAACTCCCGGCTGCGATCTGCAGATCAATCTCCGAAAGGATCGCCTGACCCGAGCGCACCAAGCCCACGCTTTCGAGATCAATGGCAATGGAATTCATCTTGTCACCAACTCCCTATGCTAACAGATAGAAGAGAATGAGCAAGTCCCGTTTCGAGACCGTAAGGGATCGTCAAGGAATAAGTTGTGCAATTTGAGGTCCAAGTGTGCCCCATATTGGGTCGCGCCCGATTGAGCGAAACCACAGGCGTAGCTGTTCTACGTCGCGGATTTCGCGATTGAGAAGCGGTCAAAGATGGGGTGCAATTGGGCATTCAAATGTGGAATTATTTCTTGACGGTTCCTTAGAGAGGCCGAGGCGTAAAACCAGTAGCTTTGGACTGCACGCTACACCCTAAGCAGCGAAACAAAACGCTGACGGTTCCTCCAAAGAAACAGACTCTGTCTGAACACCCCATCTTGCTTCGAGCGGCTTGTTTTCTTAGCCGTTCGACGCTGCCATCGCAGCAAAGGCTGCACGAAGGCAACAGGGTTTTCCGCCTGGCTACATCCGGCTGCATCGACGATAGAACCAACATCGCCTGCTTCGCCGTCTTTGCCAGGCGAAAAAACGCTCGCTCTCGGGCCTGACGATGGAGTTTTCAGAGAGAGCCTAGGCAAACAAACCGATAAGACCAGCAGGAACCGACCCGACATGAGTCCCAAAAGAAAAACACAGAGACGCTGGGCCAGACTCATCCGACGCATCCAGAAAATCAGTCGAACCATGAATAAACGACTGAGAGGCCGCAGAATGCATCTCGGCATTCTCGTGCTCTGCCTCGCGGTCGTGGTCACCGCCTTCATCCTGCCCGCCGACAAGGCTCTCGCCCGGGGGCTGGGACTCCGTTGGCATTTCTACTGTTTCATGGACGATCTCTTTGGACTCAAATGCGCCTCCTGCGCCCTGGCCCGCTCACTCGCCGCCTTCACCAGTGGCGAAGTCACCAAGGCCTTCAATTACTACCCCTTGGGCCCCACCATTTTCATCTATCTCTGCTTTCAGATCCCCTACCGCATGGGGGCCGTGGCCAAGGCCCCCAGAACTCTGTCGCGCCGCATCCGACGCATCAATGCGAGTTTCACCCTCCTCGTCGTTGGCCTCATCGTCATCGATTGGCTCTTCTTGATGGGCGGGTCGGTAATATGAGCCCACAGTCAGCCGCTCAAATCGGGACGGCTGCACTGGTCAACACGTCGGAGATGTTGCGACTTAGGGATTTGTTCCACGGGCTTCGAGAGCAGGAAAACCTCCTTTCATCTCGCGGATAAAACTCTTTTGCTGCGGGCACAGCTGAATCTCCGCCACTCTGATTCGGGTTCAAACTCGAATTCCCTCTCGACCGTACATAGAGAAGGCACTATAGTCGCAAGAACAATGAAACATCTTTTCTAACAACTAGGAGACCGAAATGATCGTTTCCAAAGCCATCTGGATCACCCTGGTCGCATCTTCGACCCTGTGGGCCGCTCCGCAGCCATTGCCCATCGGGAGCCCGGCTCCGCAGTTTGATTTGCGGGGTTTTACCGTCATACAGCGAGACGGTCAGCCCACGACGGTGGAAACACGCTATTCACTCCAGTCCTTCGCGGACGCCCGAATCCTGGCCTTCATCTTCACCTGCAACCACTGTCCCACGGCCCAGGCCTATGAAGAACGGATCAAGCGGCTCGCGGCAGACTATCGAGAGAAAGGGGTCGCGTTGGTCTGCATCACCTCAAATGATCCCCGCGCGGTGCGTCTGGACGAATTGGGCTACACCGATCTGGGGGACAGCTATGAGGACACCAAGCTGCGGGCCCGCCGGCGTGGCTTCAACTTTCCCTACCTGTACGACGGCGATGAGCAGGCGATGGCGAACGCCTATGGCCCCGCGGCAACGCCCCATGTCTTTATCTTTGATGAAGCCCGCAAGCTACGCTATCGAGGACGCATCGACGATGCCGAAAACCCGAGCGAGATCAAGCAACGGGAGACGCGGGCGGCGATCGACGCCCTCTTGGAGGGCCGTGCACCCCAGGTGACCACCACCCGGACCTTCGGCTGCTCGCTCAAATGGGCCTCCAAGCGTGACTCTGCGAAAGCGGCACTCGCCCGCTGGAATCGGGAGGAAGTGACACTCCACCCGGCGGGCGTCTCTGACATTGAGGCCCTGGTGCAGAATGAGACCCAGCGGCTGCGCCTGATAAACGTCTGGGCGACCTGGTGTCCGCCCTGCGCGGCGGAGTTTCCCGACCTGGTGGAACTCCATCGCATGTATCGCGGCCGCGAGTTTGAGCTGGTTTCGATCAGCCTGGACGCTCTCCGTCGAGAAGCGCAGAGCCTGGCCTTTCTCCAGAAAAACTCTGCCTCTTTCCGCAATGTGATTTTTGCCTCCGAAGATAGGGACGCGCTCGCGGAAGCACTCGATCCCAGTTGGACGGGGGCCCTGCCCTACACGCTCCTGGTCGCCCCGGGCGGCAAGATCATCTACCGGCACACGGGGATAATCGACCCACTTGAGCTCAAGCAGATCATCGTGGAGTACCTGGGTCGATACTTCTTCGCAACAAAACCGCAGCTTCCGGGGCCGTAAGAGCAGGTGGCCGACCAGGAGGGCCGAGACATCTTCGTTGTCGTCATCGTAATCGAATCAGCAGGGAGTTCAAAAGGGTAGCCGATCACGACAACGATTGCGAAACGATCGACGGTGCGGCCCGGAACTAAGACACTCTAACAAAACCCTGCTGGCTTCGGCCTTCTGCGGCGTTGGCCTCCATCGACGATGCTCACATCGCCTGCTCGGCCGCCTTGCAGATGGCCCCTTCGCTCGGCCTCGGGCCGACACGACGGTTTTGTTAGAGTGTCTAAATCAGGCCAGGGGACGCCCGGCATTGCGTTGTTCGTAGGCGGTAATGTAGCCCGCCACCATGTTTTCCAGGGACCAGTCGGCCCGGGCCTGGCGCCTGCTTCTCTGGCACTGGCG